>NZ_JBHYDW010000001.1:0-11092 GCF_051860475.1 Elioraea sp.
GCAAGGCCAACACCGCGATGCAGATCGTGCTTGCCGCCGCGGTGCTGCTGCATGCGGCCTATGGCGTGCCGTCGGGCGGCGTGGTGACCGCGCTGCTCTGGATCGTTGCCGGAACCACCTTCGCTTCGGGCGCGGCCTATGTCGCGCGCTGGGTGCGCGGCGGCGGGGCGGGCGGATGAGCGATCCGGTGCCGTTCGAGAACGGCCGCCGCCAGCGGCTGGTCCTGATCCTCGGAGCGCTCGCGGCGGTGGCGCTCGCGCTGCACATGTTCGCCTCGATCCTGCTGCCCTTCGTGCTCGGGACGCTGATCGCCTATCTGCTCGATCCGCTGGCCGACCGGCTGGAGGCGGTCGGCGTGCCGCGCAGCCTTGCGGCCGTGCTGCTCGTGGTGGCGATGCTGGCACTGATCGTCGCCTTCTTCCTGCTGCTCTACCCGCTGATCCTCGCCCAGCTGACGATCCTCATTCAGCTCGTGCCGCAATACATCCGTCTGTTGAGCCAACTTATCCAGGAGTCGCTGCTCTGGCTTGAGGAGCGGCTCGGACCGGAGTTCGTCGACCAGCGGCTGCGCCAGCTCGCGCTGAACCAGGTGAACACGATGCTGGCCTGGGTGACGGGCACGATCGCCACCGTGGTCGGCGGCGGGGTGCAGCTCTTCAACGTGCTGATGGTCGTGGTGGTCACGCCGATCGTCGCGTTCTACCTGCTGCGTGACTGGCCGAGGATGGTGGCGCATGTCGACTCCTGGGTGCCGCGCCGCTACGCCACCACGGTGCGCGAGATCGCGCGCGAGATCGACCGCATCCTCTCGGCCTGGGTGCGCGGCCAGGCGCTGGTTTGCCTGATCTTCGCGGTGTTCTACGCGGTCGCGCTCACCGCCGCCGGGCTGCAGCTCGGCCTGATCGTCGGGCTGACGGCGGGGCTGATCTCGTTCATCCCGTATGTCGGCACGCTGACCGGCTTCGTGATCAGCGTCGGCATGGCGATGGCGCAGTTCAGCGACTGGCGCGACGTCGCGCTGATCGCCGGCATCTTCGCCTTCGGCAACATCATCGAGGGCTACGTGATCTATCCGCGCCTGCTCGGCGAGCGGGTCGAGCTGCATGCGGTCTGGGTGCTGTTTGCGCTGTTCGCCGGCGGCGCGGTGCTCGGATTCATCGGCGTGCTGCTCGCCGTCCCCACCGCCGCGGCGATCGGCGTGGTGGCGCGCTACTGGCTGAAGCGCTACCGCGAGAGCCCGCTCTACCTCGACGAGGGCGACGCGTGAGCGGCGCGGGTCAACTCGCCTTTGCGTTTCCGCCTTCGGTTTCCCACGCGGAGGCTGATTTCGTGCCGGGTGACCACTCGGCCGAGGCCTGCGCCTGGCTCGACCGCTGGCCGGACTGGCCGTCGGGGCGGCTCGGGCTCTGGGGCCCGGAGGGGTCGGGCAAAAGCCACCTCGCCGCGATCTGGGCGGCGCGCACGGGTGCCGTGACCGTGATGGCCTCGGCTCTGGCCGAGGCGGAGGCGCCGGTGCTGATCGGCGCGGCCCGCCACGCCGCAATCGAGGATGCCGATCGTGGCGCGGGCGATCCCGGCGCCGAGCGCACGCTGTTCCACCTCCTCAACCTGCTCGCCGAATCTGGCGGGACGGCCTTGCTGACCGGGCGAAGCCCGCCCGCCCGTTGGCCGGTCGGCCTGCCCGACCTCCGCTCGCGGCTGGCCGCCTCCGGAGCGATCGCGATCGCCACACCTGACGAGACCCTGCTGGCCGCGGTGCTGGCCAAGGCGCTCGCCGACCGCCAGCTGGTGGTCGAGCCCGAGGTCCTGGCGTATCTGGTGACCCGCCTGCCGCGCACCTTCGCTGCCATGCAGCGGGCCGCCGCGGCGCTGGACCAAACCGCGCTCGCGGCGGGCCGGCGGATCACCCGCGCGCTCGCCGCCCGGCTGGTCGCGGCCCATGACAATCCCGGGTCGTAGCGGGGGAAGCCTCCCGCCTGAGGCTCCTCGTCCTGTATGGTGGACGGCGCGTACAGGAGAGCCGCATGAACGAGCTGCGCGACGCGGTCCGCGACGGGGCGGTCGCCGGGACCGCGTCCCGAACGATCGGGCCGGGTGATTCCGACCGCTTCATCAATCGTGAGCTGTCGTGGCTCGCGTTCAACACACGCGTGCTCGAAGAGGCGGACAATCCGCGCCACCCCCTGCTCGAGCGCGTACGGTTCATTTCGATCTCCGCCACCAACCTCGACGAGTTCTACTCGGTGCGTGTCGCTGGCCTGGTCGGGCAGGCCGCGGCCGGGGTCAGCGTGACCAGCCAGGATGGGCTGACGCCGGGCCAGCAGCTCGTCGCGATCCACCTCAAGGCACAGGAGCTGATGGCCGAGCAGCAGCGGGTCTGGCGCGACCTGCGCGGCCCGCTGCGCGCGCAGGGCCTCGCCGTGATCGAGCCCGAGGAGCTGACCGATCAGGACCGCTCCTGGCTCGAGCAGTGGTTCATGGACCGGATCTTTCCGGTGCTGACCCCCCTCGCGGTCGACCCCGCGCATCCGTTCCCGTTCATCCCCTCGATGGGGCTCGTGATGGTGCTGAAGCTGCACCAGGACGAGGACGGCACGGTGATGCGCGCGCTGCTGCCGATCCCCGCGCAGCTCGACCGCTTCGTGCGCCTGCCGGAAGGCCCGGGCATCCGACTCCTGCTGCTCGAGGACGTGATCGGGCTCTTCCTTGCCCGGCTGTTCCCAGGCTTCGGGCTCGCCGGCAGGGGCTATTTCCGGCTGATCCGCGACAGCGACGTCGAGTTCGAGGAGGAGGCAGAGGATCTGGTGCGCTCCTACGAGACCGCGCTCAAACGGCGCCGGCGCGGCAACGTGATCCGGCTGTCGGTGAACAAGGCGATGCCGCCCGACCTGCTGGAGTTCGTCGCTGACGAACTCGACGCGCAGCGCGCCGAGATGTTCACGGTCGATGGCATCCTCGGCATCGGTGACCTCAGGCAGATCATCGTCGATGACCGGCCGGACCTGCTGTTCAGTCCCTTCACCGCGCGCTTCCCCGAGCGCATCCGCGACTTCGGCGGTGACTGCTTCGCCGCGATCCGCCACAAGGACATCGTCGTCCACCACCCCTACGAGTCGTTCGACGTCGTCGTGCAGTTCCTGCGCCAGGCCGCGCGCGACCCCAACGTGGTCGCGATCAAGCAGACGCTCTACCGCACCAGCCGCGATTCCCCGATCGTGCGCGCGCTGATCGAGGCGGCCGAGATGGGCAAGTCGGTCACGGCGATGGTGGAGCTCAAGGCGCGGTTCGACGAGGAGCAGAACATCCGCTGGGCGCGCGAGATGGAGGCGGCCGGCGTGCAGGTGGTCTACGGCTTCGTCGAGCTGAAGATCCACGCGAAGGTGAGCTTGGTGGTCCGCCGCGAAGGCGGCGCGCTCAGAAGCTACGTCCATTACGGCACCGGCAACTACCATCCCTACACCGCGCGCGTGTACACCGACCTCTCCTTCTTCACCTCCGACGTCAAGCTGACACGCGACGCGGCGCGTGTGTTCAACTACATGACCGGCTATGCGCGGCCCGAGACCATGGACGCGATCTCGTTCGCGCCGATCACGCTGAAGCGCGACCTGATCGCGCTGATCGAAGCCGAGATCGAGCACGCGACGGCCGGACGCCCGGCGACCATCTGGCTGAAGATGAACTCGCTGGTGGACGGGGCGCTGATCGACGCGCTCTATCGCGCCGCCGCCGCCCGAGTGACGATCGACATCGTCTGCCGCGGCATCTGCTGCCTCCGCCCTGGCGTTCCTGGACTGTCCGAGACGATCCGCGTGAAGTCGATCGTTGGCCGCTTCCTCGAGCACGGACGGATCTTCTGCTTCGGCAACGGCCACCCGATGCCCTCGCGCGAGGCCAAGGTGTTCATCTCGTCGGCGGACTGGATGGCACGCAACATGGACTGGCGCGTCGAGGTGATGGTGCCGATCTTCAATGAGACCGTGCACGCGCAGATCCTCGACCAGATCATGGTGGTGAACCTGAAGGACGAGGCGCAGTCCTGGCGGCTCGACTCCGACGGCTCCTACCGGCGCATGCCAGGTGACGACGGCGCGGTCTCCGCCCATGAGTACTTCATGACCAACCCGTCCCTGTCAGGCCGCGGCAGCGCCCTGCACGGACCCGCGCCGCCGGGACCCGGATCGGCGGGACGCGAGCGCCAGGATCGGGTCGCGCACGACTGATGGCGGCGATCTGCCCGCTCACCGAGACCGCGCCCGTGCCGCGCCGGCTGGGCGTGGTCGATCTCGGCTCGAACTCGGTGCGGCTCGTCGTGTTCGAGGGGCTGACGCGCAACCCGCAGGTGGTGTTCAACGAGAAGTCGATCCTCGGCCTCGGCCGGGGGCTGCAGGGGACGGGGCGGCTGAACGAGGAGGCGATCGGCGACTGCATCACCGTGCTGGAGCGCTACTCCGTGGTCGCCGCGGCGATGCGCGCCGATCCGGTCGAGGTGCTGGCTACGGCCGCGGTGCGCGACGCGCTGAACGGCCCGGCCTTCGTCGAGATGCTGCGCCGGCGCTTCCCTGCCCTGCCGATCCGCGTGCTCGACGGCGACGAGGAGGCGTGGATCTCGGCCGAGGGCGTGCTCTGTGGCATTCCCGAGGCGGACGGCGTGCTCGGCGATCTCGGCGGCGGCAGCCTGGAGTTGGTGCGCATCGCCGGCGGCAGCATCACCGCCTCGACCACGCTGCCGCTCGGCGTGATCCGGCTCGCCGAGCAGGCGGGCGGCGACGTGGTGCGCGCCCGCGCGATCGCCGAGGAGGCCCTGCGCAGCGTGCCCTGGCTCGCGGCGGCCGCAGGCAGCGACCTCTATCTCGTGGGCGGGGCGTGGCGGGCGCTCGCGCGCATCCATGTCGGCCAGACCGGGTACCCGCTGCTGGTGGTGCACCACTACACGCTCTCCCGGGAGGAGGCGCGTGACCTGACCGGCGTCATCACCAACCTCTCGAAGAGGACCCTCGAGCGCATTCCCGGCGTGTCGCGCAAGCGGCTCGAGACCTTGCCGTTCGCGGCGGTGCTGCTGCGTCGGCTGCTGCGTGCCACCCAGGCACGGCGCGTGGTGTTCAGCGCCAGCGGGCTGCGCGAGGGATGGTACGCGCGGCACCTGCCGGCGGAGGTGCGCGGCGAGGACCCGGTCATCGCCTCGGGGCAGGATCTCTGCCGCCGCTTCAGCCGCAGCGCGGATCTGCCGCCGGCGCTGATCGCCTGGACCGCGCCGCTGTTCCCGGACGAGACGCCGGCACTCACCCTCCTGCGCGAGACCGCGTGCTGGGTCGGCGACATCGGCGCGCACGAGCACCCCGACTACAAGGCCGAGCAGGCGTTCCTTCGCCTGCTGCGCCAGCCGGGGATCGGGCTCGACCACCATGCGCGCGCCTTCCTCGCACTCACGCTGGCGATGCGCCACGAGGCCGATCCGCTGGCGGCGTGGCTGCAGCCGGCGCGCGCGCTGCTCGACGTCGCCTCGGCCAAGCGGGCCGAGACGCTGGGGGCGGCGCTCAGGCTCGCCTTCACGCTCTCGGGCGGGACGGCGACGCTGCTCAGGCTGACCTCGCTGCGGCTGGAGCAGCAGCGGCTGGTGCTGCGGCTCGCCCGCTCGGGCGGGGTGTTCGCCGGCGAGAGCGTGTGGCGGCGGCTCGAGCGGCTGGCCGAGGCGCTGGCGCGCGAGCCGGCGACCGAGATTGCCCCGGAGGAGGCAGCGGCGTGATGGCCCGCTCGCCTCAGACACTGTGGCGTTTGTCACACAAGTCCTGCGGGCGTATTGTTTAACCTCCAAAACCGCAAGCGGATATCCGCAACGAACGGTTGGAGGATGCGATGCCGGATGGGCCAGGGACTGCCGCCGCGACCGTGCCGCCGTCGGCACCGGCCGACGACGGCACGCTGCATGCGCTCAGGCAGGTCGAGATCGAGCGGGCGCTGATCGATGTCGCGCTGCTGCGCACCTTCGTCTCCAGCCACAACGAGGCGATGCTCGAGCGCGCCTTCACGGACAGCGCCTTTCCGGCCAAACCGCCCGCCGAGACCGCCACCCGGGACGCGTTCCTGCGCCGCCTTGCCGATATCGAGCAGATGGGCGTGGGCCGGCTCGTGCACGATCCCGGCGCCATCGCCTTCCTGTTCGGCGCCCGCGACACGCTGAACGCGGTCGTCGCACCGGCGGACGCCTATACCATCGCCTTCACCGGCTTCTATACCGGCGGGCTGCCCGAAGCCGAGGTGCTGCGCCGGCGCCCCGACTTCGCCGAACTGCGCACGCAGGCGCGCACCAGCAAGGTGGTGATCGGCGCGCTCGCCGTCGGCAGCGTCCTCGCGGTCATGCTCGCAGTGGCGCTGTCCGTCCATGCCATGGTCGGCAAGACCGTGCTGGACCAGGTCAGCACGACCACGGCCGTGCTCGCGGCGATCGACAAGGAGATCGCCGTCGCGGACACGGCCGCGCTGTCCGCCATGGATCCGAAGCCGGGCCCCTGGCTGGCCATCCTGCCGCGGCTGTGCGAGCGGATGGCGATCCTGCCGAACATGGGCAATCCGCCCGACCGGTTCCTGTACGGCTTCGAGGGGCCGCAGCACTGGCTGCTCTGCGATCGCTGGCGCGAGGCGAAGTTCCGCAACGACGTCGCCAAATCCGAGCTCGCGACGTGGATCGACTCCACGACCGGCGTCACGACCGAGACGCGGCCCGCGAGCCCGGTGGGGAACACAGCGGTCGCATCCGTCGGCGCGACCGCCGGAGCCGCGGTCGGAACCGCGCAACCGGACACGACCAGGACCGTCACGGGGTCGTGGATCAGTTGGCTGCCGGGAATGTCGGTGCGCGACATCGAGCAGCACACAGGCTACACGTCCGAGCAGGTGGGTCGTGCGCTGCTGAATGCGCTCGGGGTCTACTATCTGCCGGTCCTGTTCGGCGTGCTTGGCGGTGCGGTCTACGCGGTCCGGCGACTGAACCAGAAGATCATCTCGAGCGAGTTGCATCCGCGCGACTGGCGCCATGCGCTGTTCCGGATCTTCATGGCGTTCCTGCTGGGCGGCTGCATCGGCCTGTTCTTCAGCCCGGAGGGCACCAAGGTCGACGGACCGAACGGCGAGATCGCGCTGTCGATCGCGGCCCTCGCCTTCCTTGCCGGCTATTCCGTCGAGGTGGTGTTCCGCTTCTTCGACATGCTGATCACCCAGGCGCTGCGGATCGTCCACGCGGTTGCCCCTGCGGCGGGCGGCGGATCGACGCTCCGGCCAGGCTGAGCGGCGCGGTTGTGATGCCGCGCACTCGCATCCGACCGCATGCGGGCGTAAGGTTCCCCGGATGGACCGATCCGGTTCGGGGAGACGTGTGATGCCCGACGACCAGTCCGCCCGTGCAGCGCCCCCTCGGGACGATGCCGTGCCGCCCGCGCTGCTCGCCATGGTCCGACGCGCCGTGGACGATCTCGAGACGCTGCTCACCACGCTCTCGGCGCGCAGCGACAAGACGCTCGGCGCCATCGTCGAGCGCGCGGTCGACAAGGACGACCCGCTGCTCGCAAGCGCGGTGGCGTTCACGACGCGCTGCGCCGAGATCATGGCGACTCCGGCCGAGACGATCGTACGCCGGACCGATCTGCTCGCCGATCTGATCCGCGCGCGCGACCTGCTCAACAGCGCCTCCTGGCCCGCCACGGCGGATACGTTCCGTCTCACTGCCTTCTACACTGGCAAGCGCCGGCTCGATCAGGAGAACGGCACCGCGGCGATGTTTCGTGACGACGCCAGGACGATGATGTCCACGCGCTGGACCATGCGCGCGATCGCCGTCGTCGCCCTGCTGGTGCTGACCTACGCGATCATGCTGTCGGCCGCCGCGCTGAACGGCCGGTCCACGGTCGCGGACAACCGCCTCATCCGCGGCGACCTCGACGCCACCGCCGAGATGATCGCCCGGCTCGCGGCACCGACACTGGGGGCCGCCTTCCCCGACGTGATCGTCGGCGATGCCGCGCGCGATCTCCACATCCGCCCCTGCGACGCTCTGGTGCCGGTGCTGGTGCGCGCGGGCTCCACGCCGGTGCAGGTGCAGGCGTTCCGTGATCCGGCCCATGTCGGCGTGTGCGACCGCTACAACGACCGACTCAGGCAGCTGCAGATCAACGAGGCGCAGATCCTGGACTGGAACCGCTGGGTCGACCGCCTGTTCTTCGGGATCCGCCCGCGTGTGACGCCGCAGACCGCGATCGGTTCGCCGGATCCCGAGCGGGTGCTCGCCGTCAGCGAGCGTGCGGTCTCGGCGCGGATCGACGACATCGCCGCGCTGCTGCTGCCGCTCTACGGCTTCATCGGCGCGGCGGCCTTCGTGTTCCGCCGGCTGATGCAGAAGATACAGGCGGCTGAACTGGACGCGACGGAGGTGCGCCAGGCGATCATCCGGTTGGCCCTGGGCACCATCCTGGGCGGTGTGATCGGCCTGTTCTTCGGCGCGGACGGTGCGGCCCTTGCGGGCGACGGGCTGCCGATCAAGGCGCTCGGCCTGTCGGCGCTGGCGCTGCTCGCGGGCTATGCGGTCGAGCTGGTGTTCACCTTCTTCGACTTCATCATCCGCGCGCTGTTCATGCCGCTGAAGGCTGGAGCCCCGGCAAGTCCGCCCAGCCAGCATCCGGCGCGCTGAGGGTGATCAGGGAATCAGGACCCCAGGAGGGATGCGCATCATCAGCGCCCACTCGAGCAGCAGGACGAGGCCCACCAGCCCGGCAGCGAGCGCGGCGGTCGCCGGCCATGACGCGCGGTGGCGCAGCCTGAGCAGCGCGGCCACCCAGACCGGCACCGCCAGCGTCAGCCCGATCAGCGCGGTCAGCGCGTAGAGGCCGAGCACCCAGCAGAACAGCACGATGCTGGCGCGCAGGAACGGGGCGGTCCGCTCCACGGCGTCACCGCCGAGATCAGCGAGGTTCAGCCCCTCCTCGACGACGGGCCCGGGTGCGAGGCGGCGGCGCAGGCGGTCGGCGAGTTCGGCGACCGCGAGCAGCACTGTGCCGATGGCGATCCAGTAGGGGAACAGCCGCGCGCCCTCGGGCCAGTCGCGCGATTCCGACACCACGAACAGCGCGAAGCCAAGGAAGGCCAGCACCATCGCGACCGGCAGCCAGCCGAACCAGCGTTCGATCCGCGCCCCCGGCATCACGACCGTTCCTGCTGCGCTACATCGGCCGCAAGCGCGCGTCCGCGGCGTCGCTTGAGCAGGGTACCGCCGAAGCTCAGCACCAGGATCAGCGCCGCGATCGCCAGCACGCCAGGCCGCCAGATCCACTCCCAGTCGTACAGGTTGTAGGCGATCCAGAGATAGCGCTCGGCGAGCCCGCTCAGGATGAAGCCGATCAGCAGCGGCGGGCGCGGCGCGCCGACCCGCTTCATCAGCCAGCCGAGCACGCCGAAGCCGAACAGCTGCACCAGATCGCCCCAGTGCTGCGACTGCTGCCAGGCGCCGAGGATCACGATGACCAGCACCACCGGTGCGATGAAGTGGAACGGCACCAGCGTCAGCGTCGCGATCGGCCGGCTGAGTGCCAGACAGAATAGCGTGCCGAACACGTTGCCCAGTGCCAGGCTCCAGATGATGACGAACACGAGGTCGAGCTGGTCGCGCAGCAGCGCAGGTCCCGGCTGGATGCCGAAGATCAGCATCGCGCCGAGGAACAGCGCCATCGCGCTCGATCCCGGCACGCCGAACAGCAGGGTCGGCATCAGCACACCACCCTCGCGCGCGTTGTTCGCGCTCTCGGGCGCGATCACGCCGCGGATGTCGCCCTTGCCGAACTGGCTGCGGTCGCGGCTCGTCTGCACCACATAGCCGTAGTTGATCCAGTCGATGATCGAGGAGCCCATGCCGGGGATCGCGCCGATCAGCACACCGATCAGCGAATGACGCACCACCAGCCATTTGTGACGGATCGAATCGCGCACGCCCGCAAGCCAGCCGGAGCCGAGCCCAGGCGCCTTCTCGGCGATCGCGCCGCCGCGCGAAAGCAGGTCGATCACCTCGGGCAGGGCGAACAGCCCGAGGGCGAGGATCACCAGCGAGAACCCGTCATAGAGGTAGAGCACGCCGTAGGTGAGCCGGTACTCGACCGCGACCGGCGCGCTGCCGACCGTGCCGAGCAGCATGCCGATGCCGGCCGCGAGGATGCCGAGAATCGGCCGGTTGCCGGTCAGCACGCCGACCATGCTGAGCCCGAGCAGGGTCAGCATGAACAGCTCGGGCGAGCCGAACGCGAGCACGATCGGCCGGGCGAACGGGATCAGCGCGGTCAGCGCCAGCGCGCCGATCAGCCCGCCCACCAGCGAGGCGCTGAACGCCGCGCCGAGCGCGCGCGCGGCCTCGCCCCGGCGCGCGAGCGGGTAGCCGTCCATCACGGTCGCCTGTGAGCCGGCGGAGCCGGGAATGCCCATCAGCACCGACGGGAACGTGTCCGCGCTCGGCACGGCGGCGGCGATGCCGATCAGCATCGCGATGCCGGCATAGGGGTCCATGCCGAACAGGAACGGCAGCACGAGCGCCATGCCCATCAGGCCGCCGAGCCCCGGCAGGATGCCGACGACGATGCCGATCACGACGCCGACCAGCAGCATCGCCATCCGGAACGGGTCGAGCAGGATGATCAGCCCGTTGAGGAGGGCCTCGAGCATGGCGCGCCTGCGGTTGCCGACACGGAACGGGGCCGCACGCGGCCCCGTCCACTCCAGGTCAGGCGCGGATCAGGTGTCGAACCGCACGCCGAACTTGCTGGTCAGCATGGTCCGCGTCCAGGCCAGCACCGCGGGTGGGGCCGCGTTCAGGTCGGCCTTGATCTGCCCGAGACCCGCGCCGGAGATGATGTCATAGCCCTCCATGATGCGCGCGCCCGCCTCCTGGAACGCGGCGTCCTTGACCATCGCGTTCACGCCCGCGGTGAGCGCCGCGCGCGCCTCGGCCGGGGCGTCGGCATGCACCCACAGCGTGCCGCGCGTGTTCTGCACCAGGTTCGCGATCACGCGATAGGCGTTCCACACCTCGCCCGAGGGCATCCGGCCGTGGATCTGCTGG
>NZ_JBHYDW010000001.1:11102-24354 GCF_051860475.1 Elioraea sp.
AGAGCTCGGGCGCGGTGATGATGTCGGGCGCGGCCGGGTCGCGCACCGGCTTGCCCTCCGGATCGACGAAGCCGATCGCGTAGAGCGGCACCGCCTCGCCCGCGTCCACCATCGGCTTGACCCGCGCGAGATAGGCCGGCGTGGCCTGGGTGGTGACCATCAGCTCGCCGCGCTCGAACGCGAGCCGGGTGTCGCCGCGGCCGCCGAAGCCCGGCACGGCGCGGTAGTTGATCTCGAACATCTCCAGCGCGACGAGCGATTCCACCAGTCCGACCGGATCGGTGATGCCCTTGGTGACGCGCCCGCGGAGCGTCAGGAACTGCTTCGGGTCGGTCACGCCGGAGGCCTTGGCGTTCAGCGCGGTGATGTGGCCCATGGGCGCGGCGACCACCGGCTCGAGCCCGTCGAGCTTCAGCCGGAGCCCATGCAGGCCGAGGAAGGCGCGCAGGTTCAGGTGCCCCGAGGCGGTGAGCAGGGTGAGCCCGTCCTTGGCGGTGCGCTCGGCGAACTCGTTCGAGCCGCGCAGCCCTCCGGCGCCGGTCACGTTCTCGGCGACCACGGTGGGGTTGCCGGGCACGACGCGGCCGAGGAACTGGGCGATGTAGCGGCCGAAGGTGTCGGTGCCGCCGCCGGCGGAGAAGGGAATGATCACGCGGATGGTCTTGCCGGCGTAGTAGGCGCCCTGGGCAAGGGCGGGGCGCGGCAGGTTGGCTACGGCGGCGCCAGCGAGGGCGGTGCCGAGCAGGGCGCGACGCTTCATGGGTCAGTCCTCCCGGTTGGTTGACGCCCTTCTACCTAGGCGCGGCGTGGCTGGGAGTCGATGACAGCGCGGTGAAACCGGGCGGAGGAGATGGGATGGGGGCGCGGGCGCGCGGCCACGAACTCCACGAGGTCGAGGATCAGCGGCTCGATCGATCCGGACATCGCCCCGTCGCCTCTCAGGGAAACACCAGAAGCCAGCTTCCGTGCGCGACATAGTAGCACGCGATCGACGTGACGATCCGTGCGGCCCAGCGGCGGAACTGCTGTTCGCTCAGCGCCGCGAGCAGGGGGCGGGCGAGCATCGTGCCGAGCATCGAGGCGAGAACGGCGCAGCTCGCCATCACCGGATCGACCGAACCGGAATTCGCGATCAGCCCGCCGAAATAGATGAGCTTCAGGCTGTGGCCGAGCACCTGGCAGACCGCCTTGGTGGCGACGATCCTGCGGCGGTCCAGCTGCCCGCCGAGGAAGAAGCTGTCGAGCAGGGGCCCGGCCACCCCGGTCAGCAGCATCAGCGACATGCTGGCGATGCCGTAGCCGAGCCCGTGGCGCGGGTTCTCGGCATCCGGGCGCCAGGTGCGCGGCAGCAGATGCAGCAGGAACGGGCTCACCCCGAGCGCGATCAGCGCGAGCGGCCGGCTCGGCACGAACTGGACCGCCGACCAGACGGCGAGCGCGGCCGCGCACCCGCCGGCATAGGCGGCGACGATGCGCGGGCACACGTGGCGGACCCAGAGTGCCGCGCGCCAGCCATTGGAGGCGATCTGCGTCACCGCGTGCAGCGCCATGGCGTCGGGCACGGGCAGCAGCGCCAGCAGGACGCCGACCAGGATCAGCCCGCCGGCCATGCCGAATACGCCGGAGAGCAGCGAGGTCGCGACCATCAGCAACGTGACGAGGGCGATCAGGGCGGGTGTCATCGGCGCGTGCTCCTGCCCCTCCCTTGCGCCGTTTCGTTCCGCAGCACAAACTGCGTTAACTTGGCCTCAGCGTGAGTTTTTCTGATGGTCTGGGTCCGCCGCCTGCCCTCGCTGAACGGCGTCAAGGCGTTCGAGGCGGCCGCGCGCGCCGGCAGCTTCGCCGCCGCGGCCGAGGAACTGCACGTCACTCCTGCCGCGGTCAGCCGGCTCGTACGGCTGCTGGAGCTGCGGCTCGGCGTCGGGCTGTTCGCGCGCCACGCCAACCGGCTGACCCTCACCGCGGCGGGGGAGGCCTATCGCGTCGGGCTCACGCCGTTGCTCGACGGGCTCGCGCGACTGACCGAGCAGGTCGTGGCGATGGGGCAGCGCAATGTCGTCACCGTCGGCGTCGGCCCGACCTTCGCGATCCGCTGGCTGATCCCGCGCCTCGCCGATCTGCAGAGCCGCGCGCCGGAACTCGAGGTGCGGATCGCGACCGGTGGTGCGATGGTGCCGTTCGAGGAGGACTGGACCTGCGGCATCCGGCTCGGCAACGGCGCCTGGCCCGGCTTCGAGGCGGTGAAGCTGTTCGATGCCGATCTGACGCCGGTGGCGGCACCCACGCTCGCGCGCCGGCTCGACCGGCGGGACGCGCTACGCGCGGAGACGCTCCTGCGTGTCGCGCATGCACCCGAGGACTGGCCGCGCTGGCTTGCGGCGGCGGGGGCCAGGCCGATCCGCATCGCCGGCCCGGAGTTCGCGTATTACGGCCAAGCCCTGCAGGCCGCGATCGACGGGCTCGGCGTGGCGATGGGCATCCGCCCGTATATCGACGATGACATTGCCGCCGGCCGTCTCGTCGCGCCGTTCGCGGTGACCGTCCCGAAGGGGGCGGGCTGGTATCTGGTGCATCGCGCGGCGCGCGCGGCCGAGCCCGGCTTCGCTGCATTCAGAGGCTGGATCCTCGAAACGGCCAACGGCACGGTGGCGCCGCCGGCGGAGAAGGGGATGATCACGCGGATGGTCTGGCCGGCGTAGTAGGCGCCCTGGGCAAGGGTGGGGCGCGGCAGGTTGGCCACGGCGGCGCCAGCGCGGGCGGCGGCCGAGCTGGCCGGGGTGCACGGCAAAGGCATCCGCAGTCGCGGCGCGGCCGGCAAGGGGCCGGTGGTCGGCCTGCTCAAGCGCCGCGGCCGGGTCTACACGGTGATGATCCCGAACCTGCGTTCGGCCACGCTGATGCCGATCATGCCGCGCATGATCGTACCCGACCGCATCGTCCGTACGGACAGCTCTTCGAGCCATCATCCGCTCGATGACTCGGCGTTCCACCCGCGGCGGATCCACCACGGCGAAGGCTTCGCGGTGGGCGAGACCCACATCAAGGCGATCGAAACCTTCTGGAGCGGCACCTGCGGCGGTTCAACGGCATCCCGCGCCAGGGCTTCCAGCTGTTCCTCAAGGAGGTCGAGTGGCGCTTCCGCGGCGGCAACCACCGCGACCTGCTCAACCAACTGAAATCGTGGATCAAACAGGCAGACGGACAATCCTTGGCCAGGACAGGCCCCTTTGCGATCTCGGCGAGGCGAGGCGACAATCGTGCGCATCCGCTGTCAGGCGACAGAGGACCCCGCCTCGCCACACATTGCCCTCGTCCACCTCATGCGCGGCGCATCAAGGGTCCGCCTCAGTGGTCCGGGTGTGACTGGGAAAGGATGAGGGCGAGCCGTTCGAACTCAGCGACGCTCAGCGTCTCCGCGCGCCGCGATGGATCGATCCCGGCCTCGTTCAACAGCGCCTCCGCATCGCCGAGCGGCTTCAGTGCGCTGCGCAGCATCTTGCGTCGCTGCCCGAACGCCGCCGCGGTGACGCGCTCCAACGCCGCGAACAGCGCACGAGACGGCTGACCTGGACGGGGAACGAGATGGACCACCGCCGAGGCCACCTTCGGCGGCGGGGTGAACGCGGCCGCCGGCAGGCGCAGCACGATCCGGGCCTTGGCGATCCACTGCGCCAGCACCGAGAGCCGCCCGTAGGCGCTGCTGTCCGGTACGGCAACGATCCGCTCGGCGACCTCCTGCTGGAACATCAGGGTCAGGCTCTCGAACGCGCCGGCCTGCGTGAGCCAGCCGACCAGGAGCGGCGTACCGACGTTGTAGGGGAGGTTCGCCACCACCTTGCGCGGCGGCGGAACACGGGTGCCGAGGTCGACCGCGAGCGCATCCGCCTCGACGATACTGAGCCGCCCCGGATGGGCCGCGACCAGATCGGCGAGCGCATCGACGCAGCGCGGGTCGCGCTCGATCGCCGTCACGCTCGCCGCCTTGCTCGCGAGCAGCGCCCGCGTGAGCCCTCCGGGCCCGGGCCCGATCTCGATCGCATGCCGTCCGTCCATCGCGCCGGCGGCGCGCACGATCCGCGCGGTCAGGTTCAGATCGAGCAGGAAATGCTGACCAAGCGACTTGCGCGCATCGAGGCCGAAGCGCGCGATCACCTCGCGCAGCGGCGGGAGGTCCGTCACGCCGCCCGTGCGCGCTCCCGCCGTGCCGCCATCGCGGCCGCGAGCTCGATCGCCGCGATCAGCGACGACGGGTCGGCGAGACCCTTGCCGGCGATGTCATAGGCGGTGCCGTGATCGGGGCTGGTGCGCACGATCGGCAGCCCCAGCGTGACGTTCACGCTGCCCGCGAAGTCGAGCGTCTTGATCGGGATCAGCGCCTGGTCATGGTACATGCAGAGGGCCGCGTCGTAGCCCGCGCGCGCCGTCGGGTGGAACAGGCTGTCGGCGGGGTGCGGCCCGCTCACCGCGAGCCCGTCGGCGCGCAGGATCGCGATCGCCGGACGGATCGTCTCGATCTCCTCACGCCCGATCGCACCCTCTTCCCCGGCGTGCGGATTGAGCCCCGTCACCGCCAGCCGAGGCCGGGTGATCCCGAACTCCGCGCGCAGCGCCGCGGCGACGATGCGCCCGGCGGCGACAATCCGATCCACGGTCAGCGCCGCCGGCACGTCGGCGAGCGGGATGTGCACCGTCACCGGCACCACGCGCAGCATCGGCGAGGCCAGCATCATCACCGGCGTGCCGCCGCCGGCCAGCTCGGCGAGCCAGGTGGTGTGTCCGGCATGGCCGATGCCGCCCGCGAGCAGGGTGGTCTTGGCGAGCGGGCTGGTCACCACGCCGCCTGCCTCGCCCGAGCGCGCGAACGTCACGGCGCGCGCGACGGAGCGGATGATCGCCGGACCATGCGCCGGGTCCGGACGGCCGGGTGCGGCCGGCGCCGCCAGCGGCTCGGACAGCACCGGAAGCGCCCGCGGGAAGGCCGCCGCCCCTTCCGCGAGGGTGGCGACGGCGCGGACCGGCACATCGCGGGTGATGGACCGGGCCAGCGTGGCCAGCCAGTCCGGATCGCCGATCAGGACGAACGATGGTCCGCCCGTGCGCAGCGCGCACCATGCGGCGAGCGCGATCTCGCCGCCGATCCCCGCCGGGTCGCCCATGGTCAGCGCAAGCGGCGCGGTCACGCCCGGAAGTCGATGTCGGCGCGCCGGCGCAGGTCGCGCATCATCTGGCGCGAGAGCAGGTCGACGCGCTCGCGCAGGATCGTCTCGGTGATCACCTCCGGGTTGGGCGCGGCAAGATTCTCGGTGCGCCGGCCGCAGACCATCAGCAGCGCCACGCCATCCGGCGCAATCAGCGGGCGGCTGGCGCGGCCGGGCGCCAGCTCGCTCAGGAGCTGACGGAGCTGGGGGGTCTGGGTCTCCAGGCGGATCTCGCCCGGATCGTTGAGCTGCGCGCCCGTGGTGGCGCGCGCCGCCTGGGCGAACGCCTCGCAGCCGCGTGCGCTGTCCGACAGCCGCTGCGCCGCCTCGACCTGGCGGATCTGCTGCGGCGTCGGCCGCTGCGGATCCAGGGCCGTCGCGAACGGGAACACCACCTGTCGGATCGCGACCAGCGTCGCCATGTCCCGCCCGACCTCGCGCCTGGCTCTGAGCGTGACGATCGAGAACCCGCCGGCGGTGCGGATCGGCGTCGAGATCGCGCCGGGCGGCATCTGCGTCAGCACTGCCTCCACCTCGGGCTCCAGCTGGCCGAGCCTGATCCAGCCGAGATCCCCGCCCTGCTCCGCCGACTGCGCCTGGCTGAACTGGGTTGCGACGGCAGCAAAGGGCGCGCCGCGGCGGAGCTGATTGATCAGCTCCCCGGCGGTGCGCTCGGCCTCGGCCTCCTGGGCGGGGCCGTCAACGGCGATGAACACCTCGCCGACCAGGAACTCGGGCTGGCCGGCGGCCGCCTCGATCGCGCGGATCCGCTCCCGCACCAGCGACTCGTCCACCTCGGCCTGGGCGCCGAGTTCGGCACGCACCAGCTTGGTCCAGCCGATGGTGGCGCGCAGCTGGCTGTAGAGCGCGCGAATGTCGATCCCCTGCCGGGCCAGGCTCGCGCGCAGGCCTCCCGCGCCCAGGGAGTTCTGCTGCTCGACGCGCGCGATCGCTTGGGCGATCTCGCCATCCGTCACCAGGATGCGCCGGCGCTGGACCTCCTGCAGCCTGAGCCGCTCATCGACCAGGAGCCGGCGGACCTGCGGCGTGATCCGATCGAACACCTCGGGCGTGAGCGGCAGGCCGGCGACCGCTGCGAACAGCCGCCGCCGCGACTCCACCTCGAAGGTCGTGATGACGTCGCCGTTCACCACCGCGACGATGCCGGCGGACTGGGCCCGCGCGGGCGGTGCGGTGGGGCCGGCGGCGAGCGCAGCGGCCAGGATCAGGGCGAGGAGGCGGACCATCCCGCCCTGCATAGGCCCGACGCGGCCCTGCTGCAACGCCCGCGCAGCCGGACTCACAGGGCCGAGAGGCCGAACTCGCCGACCGTCTTGAAGACAAGGCTGAAGATCAGGTCGGTGCCTGCGCCACCGACCGCGCTCGAGGTGAAGCGGCGCTGATAGGTCGCCACGAAGGCGAAGCACTCGTCCTCGTAGCGCACGCCGGCGTAGGACTGGACCATCGCCTCGCGCACGAGGTCGCGGCGCGCGCCGACGAAACCGGTCCAGTTGCCCCAGAGCCGGCCGCCGAGCGTGGCGCCGATCTCGCGCCTGGGGCCGGCCTGGAGCGTATCCGGCTGCGACGGCGCCGAGAGATAGGAGAGCGTCAGGGATCGCCCCGCCGCGCTCACCGTCGCCGAGAGGTCGGCGAGCCGGGTGGCGAAGGTGTCGCGATCGAGCCGCGTGCGGTAGGTCAGCGCGAGGTGATCCGACGGGATCACGGTCAGCCGTCCGACATAGTCCGACCGCCGCCCCTCCAGCCCCGATCCTGCCGGATAGAGGGAATCGGTCGCGGCGCGCCAGGACTGGCCGAACAGTCCCTCGATCGTCACGCCGTCGAGAAACCATGCCCCGCGCAGGCCCGCGTTCACCCTGAAGCCGCCGTCGAGCCGGTCGCGGCCGGGAAAACGGTTGAAGCCGAACAGATAGGCGTCGGAGAACTCGAGATCGACGCTGTCCTCGTTCGGAATGCGCGGGTCGCGGCCGGCCTTCGGCCCGGCAACAGCCTGGAGGATCGGCTCGATCACCTGGCTGCCCCAGGACCCGCCAGGCCGCAGGAGCGGCCAGCGCCAGGTCAGCGCGATCTGAGGATGGGCCCTGGCGGCCGCGCCGGCTCTTCCGCCGGGGATCGGCGTGGCGTCGGTATCGCCGCCCACCTGATAGCCCAGCACGTCGAGATTGGCCTCCACCGTCCAGAGATCGCCCGCCGCGCCGCGCAGCGGCAGCGCCCAGTTCAGCCGCGACGCGATCCGGCGCGTCGCCGTGCCGGTCTGGCGGGTGGTCGCGAACACGCCGAGATCGCCGCGCCACCGGCCACCGAGGAGCGCTTCCGTGCCGGTCACCTCGCCATAGAGGCGCGGCAGCACCAGCGGAATGCGCCGGGCGACATCCAGCGAGCCGAGGCCCTGATACACGTTCGCGTCGGCGCGGGCGTAGAAGTTGGCGCCGAACCCCTCGACGAAGGGTGTGCTCACCAGCAGGCTTGCGTTGCTGAGCGCGCCGATACGGTAGCGGCGCAGGTAGCTGCGGTCCGAGGACCGCTGCACGTCCCAGCCGGCGCGCCAGGTCTCGTCGAGGCTGAACCGGCCGGTGGAGACCAGGTTGCCGCGCCAGCGCGTCTCGTCGGGGTCGTAGGTGACGCTGCCGCTGACGGTCGCGAACCCGGCATTGAACCGCCGCCGCCACTCGCCGAACAGCACGGCGCCCTTGCGGGCGGTCGCCATCGGCGAGATCGTCGCGTCCTCCGATGGCGAGATCACCCAGTAGTAGGGCTGGCGGTAGAACGCGCCGAGGAAGGTGCTGGTGCCGAACTCCGGAAACAGCAGACCGGATTTCCGTTTCACAGACGGATCGGCATGCCAGAAATAAGGGAGGTAGAGCACCGGGATGCCGGCAATCTGCATCGTGGCGTCGAAGTACTCGACGGTCTTCTCCTGCTCGTCGTGCACGACGCGATCGGCCCGGATCTGCCAGAGCGGCGCGCGTTCCGGGTCGCGCGGGCAGGCCTCGCAGGTCGAATAGACCGCGCGCGCCATCTCGGTGACGCGCCCGCCGGAACGCACCGCGCCCGCCGCGGCGAGCCGGCCGCCCTCGGCGAGCAGGGAGCGCAACTCACGCACGACCCCGTCACGCAGGTCCTCGGCGAGTTCCGCCTCCTCGGCGAAGAACACCTGGCCGTCCGGCTCCATCAGCACGACGTCGCCGCGCGCGGTGGCGCGCCCGGTCGGGCGGTGGAAGGTGATCTCCCGCGCGCGCAGGATGCGGTCGCCCTGCCAGGCCTCCACACCGCCGCGCGCGATCACGAGATCGCGGTTCTCGTCGTACTCGACCTCGCCGGCGGTGAAGGTGACGGGCTGGCGCTCGGCGTCCGTCAGCGGGCGGCGGGTCTGCGCCGCTGCTGTCGCGGCCAGCACAAGCACGACGATCGCGGCGCCGACCGCCCTGCGCCCGCGCCCCATCTCAGCCGTCCTCGAGATGCAGCAGCATCGCCACGGCGAGCATCAGCCCGACACCCGTGGGCGTCCACGCCGCGAGCGTGACGGGAAGCGCACCGCTGATGCCGAACTCGCCGACCACCTTGGTCAGCACGAACAGCGAGAAGCCGGCGGCGACGCCGGCGGCGATCATCACCCCGACCCCGCCGCGCCGTGCCGGGCGCATCGAGAACCCGGCCGAGACCAGAACCATCGTGCCGGCGAGCAGCGGCAGCGCGAGCAGTGCGTTGAAGCGCAGCCGGTGCCGCTGCGCCGAGAACCCGGCGTCCTCCAGGACCCGGACGAAGCCGGGAAGCGCCCAGAACGACAGCGTATCGGGCGGGGCAAGCCCGTCCTGCAGCCGCGCGACGGTGAGGTCGGTCGGCAGCGCGACCGCAGGTTCGCGCAGTCCCATCCGCTCGGGACCGACGGAGGCGGCGTTCTCCAGCCGCCAGTGCCGCGGCTCCAGGACCGCCCGGTCGGCCTCGATGCGGCCGAGGAAGCGATCGTCCGGACCGAGACGGAACACCGAGACGCGCTCGAGCGTCAGCCGCTCAGGACCGACGGCAGCGATCCGTTCGCCGTGCAGGATGGCGGCGCCGCCGGGTGTGAGCGCGTCGTCGGGCTGCTTCACCCAGAGCCCGCCACCCGAGAGGCCGAGCGTGCCTGCGCCGCCGCGCAGCAGCACGGAATCGAGCCGTTCGGCGCGCGCATAGAACATCGCCGAGACCGGACTGATGACGGTGATCGCGATCACGCCGAGGGCAGCGCCGGCGAGCACGGGCGCGGCGAGGAACTGCCAGGCCGAGACACCGCCCGCGCGCGCCACGATCAGCTCCGAGGAGCGCGTCAGGCGCCAGAACGCGACGAGGCCGCCGATCAGCACCGCGAACGGCAGGATCTCGATCGCCATGAAGGGCAGCTTCAGGGTGCTGATCTCGACCAGGCTCGCGAACGGCACATCCGCGCGGCCGGCGGCGCGGCGCGTCAGCTCGATCACGTCGAACAGGGCGACGATCGCGATCAGCGCCGCCAGCACCGAGATCGTCGAGACCAGGAACACCCGCCCGACATAGAGGGCAAGCACGCGCGGGATCTGCACGGTGCGGCCTCAGCCCGGCGCCAGTTCGGCGGCCGGCACGCGCGCGCGCGCCGGATGGAGCAGCCAGACCAGGGCGATCACGCCGGGCAGCACCGCCTGGGCCCAGATAAGCGGCACGAGGCCGAGCTCACGCGCGGCAAGGTTGCCGATCCCGACCCCGAGCGCCACCAGGCCGCCGCCGATCCCGACCGCGATCAGCACGCGGCCGGTCTTGCCGTGGCGGCTGAACTGCCCGGTCAGCAGCGCGGCGAGCCCGACGAGGGCGAGGGAGAGGGTCGCGAGCGGCCCTGCAAGGCGCTGATGCGCCTCGACGGTGAACCGCCCCCGGTCGCGCGCGCTGATCTGCTCGGCGGGATCGGGGCTGAGCAGCTCCAGCACCCCGCGTTCGCGGGCGTCCCGGTGGCGCACCTCGTCGCGCGCCGCCTCGGTCGCCAGGCTCAGCGTGTTCTCGGCGAAGGACAGGATGCGCAGCGTGCCGGTACGGCGGTCGACCTCCTGGCGCGTGCCGTTCTGAAGCGTCACACGCGGCGTGTCCCCCTCGAGCGTGAGCCAGCCGCGCTCCGCAAGGATGGTCGCAGGCGCGCCCGGCGTGCGCGTGTCATGCACCATGATGCCGCGGAAATCACCGTCGCGGTCGCGCTCGCGGATATAGACCGTCAGCCCCTCGCCGAGCGGGTTGAATACGCCCTCCTGCAGCAGCACCGCCGCCATGCGGTTGCGGATCTCGAACTGGTATTCGCGGAACGCCCGGTAGCTCTCCGGCACGACCCAGAGGTTCATGGTCCAGCCGAGCAGCGCCGCCGCGCCGGCGAGCACGAGCGCCGGCCGTGCGAGCGCCATCGGCCCCATGCCGGCGGCGCGCATCACGACGAGCTCGCGATCGTCTTCCATGCGGCTGTAGACCGCCAGGATCACGATGAAGGTCGTCACCGGCAGGATCACGGCAACGAAGTTGGGCAGCATGAAGACGGTGAGCTCGAAGAACACCGCGAGCGACAGGCCGCGGTTCAGCACGAGCTCGAGGAAGCGCAGCGACTGGGTGAGCCAGATCAGCACGGCGAGCCCACCGGTCACGGCGACCAAGCCGATCGCGAGCTGGCGCAGCATGTAGCGCGAGAGTCGGTTCACCGTGGCCTCGGCATCATCGCGGTTCGACGACCTTGCCGGGGTTCATCAGCCCGCGCGGATCGAGCGCGGCCTTGATCCGCCGCATGGTCTCGATCTCGGGACCCGCGCGCCACTCGGCGAGCGTGGCGGTCTTCAGCCGGCCGATCCCGTGCTCGGCGGAGAAGCTGCCGCCGAGCGCGCGCACCTGCTCGGCAACCGCGTCGGCGATCGCGTCCCAGAGCGCGAGGAAGGCATCGTCCGCCATCGCTGCGGGGCGCGAGAAGTTGAAGTGGATGTTGCCGTCGCCGACATGGCCGAACGGGCAGGGCCGGACCTCGGGCACGATCCGGCGCACCGCTGCGATGCCGCGCGCGATGAGCTCCGGCACCTTCGAGACCGGCACCGAGACGTCGTTCTTGACCGAAGCTCCCTCGCGCTTCTGCGCCTCGGCATGCTCCTCGCGGATGCGCCACAGCGCCTGACGCTGCGCCACGCTCTCGGCAAGGGCCGCGTCCAGCACGATCCCCTCCTCCATCGCCGCGCCGAGCACCGTCTCGAGCACGGCGCGCAGAGTGGCGCCCGGGCGCGGCGAGGCGAGCTCGACCAGCGCGTAGTGATCGTACCGGGCGGCGAGAGGGTCCTTCAAGTCAGGGATGTGGTGCAGCACGAGATCGATGCCGAACCGGGCCATGTACTCGAACGCGGCGAGCGAATCGCCGTCGTGGCGCTGGAACCGGTTCAGGAGCCCGACCGCCGCCTCGACCGAGGGCAGGGCGACGAACGCCGCCTGCACGTCGCGCGGACGCGGCGCGAGCCTGAGCACCGCGCGCGTGACGATGCCGAGCGTGCCCTCGGCGCCGACGAAGAGCTGGCGCAGCGCGTAGCCGGTGTTGTCCTTGCGCAGCCGGCGCATCAGGTCGAGCACCGAACCGTCCGGCAGCACGACCTCCAGCCCCAGCACCTGCTCGCGCATGTTGCCGTACCGCACGGTCGTGTTGCCGCCGGCGTTGGTGGAGATCAGCCCGCCGATCTGCGCCGTGCCCTCGGAGGAGAGCGAGAGCGGGAACAGGCAGCCTGCCGCCTCCGCCGCCTGCTGCACCGAGGCCAGCACGGCGCCGGCCTCGACCGCCATGGTCATGTCGGCGGGATCGATGTCGAGGATGCGGTTCATGCGCGCGACCGAGAGCACCACCTCGTCGCCGCGCCCGAGCGGGGTCGACCCGCCGCAGAGCGAGGTGTTGCCCGCCTGAGGCACGATCGCGACCCCGGCCTCGGCGCACAGCCGCACCGCCTCGGCGCATTCGGCGGTGCTGGCGGGGCGCAGCACGGCGAGGGCGGAGCCCGGGAACAGCTTGCGCCAGTCGGCGCTGTGCGCAGCGATCGCGTCGGCGTCGCTCAGCAGCCCCCGCTCGCCGAGCACGGTGGAAAGACGGGCGGCGAGCGCGCTCGGCAGGCCGGCGCGGGTGGCGGCATCGGGCATGGCGGGAGCGAGGCTTGCGCCGGGTCGCGCGCCGGGTCAACCGGGACGCGGTGCGGCCGCGCGGGCCAGCCGGTCATTGATGGCGAGGCCAAGCCCGTGCTGCGGCACCGGCATCGCGGCGATGCGGGCGAGCCCGTGGCGACGACCCTCGGCATCGAGGAACCTGAGCCCGGCGAACAGCCGGGCGGCAGCCTCGGCGAGATCGGCCGAGTCGGACAGGCTGAAGGCCAGCGCCGCGCCCGCGGGCGGCGGGCCGAAGGCGAGCACCGCCTCGTCCGGCCCGAACCCGGTCGCGTCGAGGCGCACCGGCAGCACCGGCGCGTAGTGGCTGGCGAGCATCCCGGGGCCGCGCGGCGCCTCGGCCGCCCCCTCGGCAAGCGCCACCGGGCCGATCACCGCCTCGATCGCCTCCCGTGTCGTCCCGCCCGGGCGCAGCAGCACCGCCGTGCGGCCCGAGAGGTCGAGCACGCTGCTCTCCAGCCCGACGGCGCAGCACCCGCCATCCAGCACGGCGTCGATCGCACCGGCGAGCTCTTCCAGCACATGCGCGGCGGTGGTCGGGCTGACGCGGCCGGAGATATTGGCGGATGGAGCTGCGACCGGGCGCGCGGTGGCTTCCAGCAGCGCCCGCGCGAGCGGGTGTGCCGGCACGCGGACCGCGACCGTGTCGAGCCCCGCCCGCGCGAGCAGCGCGACCGGGCAGCCTAGCGCGGCCGGCAGCACCAGCGTCAGCGGCCCGGGCCAGAGCGCGGCGGCAAGCGCGCGGGCGCGGGCATCGGCCACGCTGAGCCCGAATGCGGCCGCGGCCTCGGGGAGATGCGCGATCAGCGGGTTGAACGCGGGCCGACGCTTGGCGGCGAAGATCGCGGCGACCGCGCGCGCGTCGGTCG
>NZ_JBHYDW010000001.1:24364-111171 GCF_051860475.1 Elioraea sp.
CCCGCCGAGGCCGTACACGGTCTCGGTCGGAAAGGCGACCAGCCTTCCGGCCCGCAGCAGCCGCGCCGCCTCGGTGATCCCCGCCGCATCCGCGGGAAGTCGCTCGGTCACGCGACGCCCCGGCAGACGAAGTCGGGATTGGCGAAGCCCGGCTTGCCGTAGCCCAGCGGCGCGCCGTCGGCCGTGCGCACCGACCCGCCTGCCGCCTCCACCACGGCCTGAGGTCCGGCCGTGTCCCACTCCATGGTCCGGCCGAACCGCGGATAGAGGTCCGCCATGCCCTCGGCGACGCGGCAGAACTTCACCGCCGAGCCGGCATTGACGATCCGCGCGACCGGCCGCTCGGCCAGGTAGTCCGTCAGCCGGGGATCGTCGGCGAACTGGCGTGAGGCGAACACGGTCAGCCCCTCGGGCGGGACCGCGCGTGCAGCGATCGGCCGACGGCCCGCGCTGTCCTGCTTCCACGCGCCCTGGCCTGGGATGCCAAGGAACAGCTCCCCCGTGGCCGGCAGCGCCACCCCGCCGAGAACGGGGCGCCCGCGCTCAATCAGTCCGATGCAGACCGCGAACTCGTCGCGTCCGGCGGCGAACTCGCGCGTGCCGTCGAGCGGGTCGACCAGCCAGAACCGCTCGCCTGGCCGCTCGATCCGGCCGGCCGCCACCTCCTCCTCGGCGATCACGGGGATCGCCGGCGTGGCTGCGCGCAATCCGGTGACGATCCGTGCCTCCGCCGCGTGATCCGCCTCCGTCACCGGCGTGCGGTCGAGCTTGCGGGTGACCGTGATGCCGCTCTCGCGTACCGCCATGATGGCGTCCGCCGCGGCGAGGGCGAGTCGTGCGACAAGTTCCAGGCATTCTTGATCCGTCATGGATTGGTGTTAGCCCCGACGTCCGGGCATGGCAAAGCATGGCACGCTTGCTACAGTCCGTGGTCACGCACGAACCCCGGGGATCACCGCATGCTCGACATCACCTTCGCCAAGCCCGCCCTGCCGGAGAAGGGCGCGCTCGCGCTGCTGCTTGGCGAGGGTGAGAACCCGACGGGACTGGGCGCCGCAGCCGATGCGGCGACCGCCGGCGCGATCAGCCGCGCCCTCACCGCCGCCTCGTTCAAGGGCAAGAAGAACGAGACGGTGACGATCCTCGCTCCGGGTGCCGGGCTCTCGCGCGTGGTCGTGGTCGGGGTCGGCAAGCGCGAGGAGGCGGACGGGCGCGCCACCGAGGAGGCGGGCGGCACGGCGGCCGCGGCATTGTCGACCGAGGCTGCGGCCGTGCTCGAGGTCGGGCCCGCCGCCCCCGCGCGCGCCGCCGAGGCCGCACTCGGCGCGGTGCTGCGCGCCTGGCGCTTCGACAAGTACCGCACCACCGAGAAGGCCGAGGACAAGCCGAAGCTGGCGCGGCTCGTGGTCGCGCACGATGATGCGACGAAGGCGCGCGCGGCCTGGGTGCCGCTCAAGGGCGTCGCGGAAGGCGTCTTCCTCGCCCGCGAACTGGTCGCCGAGCCGCCGAACGTGCTGAACCCCGTCGAGATGGCCGAGCGCTGCCGCACGCTCGCGAAGCTTGGCCTCGAGGTCGAGATCCTCGGGCCGAAGGAGATGAAGAAGCTCGGCTTCGGCGCGCTGCTTGGCGTGGCCCAGGGCTCGGCGAACGAGCCGCGCATGGTGGTGATGCAGTGGCATGGCGCCTCCGGCGCCGGGGGGCACGGCGCGGGCGGCACGGCGGCCAAGGGCAAGCGCGCGGCCAAGGCCGCGAAGCCGGTCGCATTCATCGGCAAGGGCGTCACCTTCGACACCGGCGGCATCTCGCTCAAGCCGGCCGCCGGCATGGAGGACATGAAGTGGGACATGGCCGGTGCGGGCACGGTGGTCGGGCTGATGGCCGCGCTCGCCGGACGCAAGGCGAAGGTCGATGCGGTGGGGATCGTCGGGCTGGTCGAGAACATGCCCTCGGGCACGGCGCAGCGGCCCGGCGACGTGGTGAAGACCTATTCCGGCCAGACCGTCGAGGTGCTGAACACGGATGCCGAGGGCCGGCTCGTGCTGGCTGACGTGCTCTGGTACTGCCAGGAGCGGTTCGAACCGGCCTTCATGGTCGATCTCGCCACGCTGACCGGGGCGATCGTGATCAGCCTCGGCCACGAGAACGCCGGCCTCTTCGCGAACGACGACGATCTCGCGCAGAAGCTGATCGCCGCGGGTCAAGCGACCGGCGAGGGGGTGTGGCGCATGCCGCTCGGCGAGGCCTACGACAAGATGCTGAAATCCGACATCGCCGACATGAAGAACATCGGCGGACGGCCGGGCGGCGCGGTGACGGCGGCGCAGTTCCTCCAGCGCTTCGTCAACGGCAAGCCCTGGGCGCATCTTGACATCGCCGGCACGGCCTGGAGCAGCAAGGACAAGCCCTGCGTGCCCAAGGGTGCCACCGCGTTCGGGGTTCGGCTGCTCGACCGGCTGGTCGCCGAGCACCACGAGAAGGGCTGAGGCCCGCGGCGCGGCGGCGGCGATGCTGACGGTCCGCTTCCGCCACCGGCTGCGCCACGAGACCGCAGCGCGCGCGCGGCTGCTGACCGAGGCGGGGGCGCATGCCGACATTCTCGCTCCTGCGATCGGCTTTGCCGGCCGCGCGGACGAGGTGGCCACGGGCCGCGATGCCGACGGACGGCTGACCGTGCTCGCCGGCATGGGCAGCGAGGCGACGCCGCGTTCGGTGCGCCGCGCCGGCGGACGGGCGGCGGCCGCAGCGATCGCGTCGAAGCGGCTCGTGCTCGATGCGCGCGACCTCACGCCGGATCTGGCCGCCGAGGCCGCGGTCGGTGCCTGCCTGCGCGCCTGGCGGTTCGAGGCGCTGAAGACGCGCGAGGATGCGGACGAACCCAAGCACCTCGTCCATCTCGATGTGATCGTGCACGACAAGCGCGCGGCAGGGGCGATCTGGGAAACGCTCGCGCCGGGCGTCACCGGAACGCTGTTCGCGCGCAACCTGGTCGCCGAGCCATCCAATCGGCTGACGCCGACCACCTTCGCCGCGCGGCTGCGCGCGCTCGCGGAGGAGGGGTTGAAGGTCGAGATCCGTGATGGCGCCTGGCTGAAGCGGGAGGGCTTCGGCGCGCTGCTCGGCGTCGCCCGCGGCAGCGCCAACCCGCCCTGCCTCGCGGTGCTGCGCTGGAAGGGGACGATCGACGCGCCGCCGGTGGCGTTCATCGGCAAGGGCGTGACCTTCGACACCGGCGGCGTGGACATCAAGCCCGCCGACCGGATGTGGGAGATGCGCGCGGACATGGCCGGTGCCGCCGCCGCGGCGGGGGCGATGCTGGCGCTCGCGCGCCGCCGTTCGCCCGCGCCGGCCGTCGCCGTGCTGGGGCTGGTCGAGAACATGATCGGCGCGGAGGCGCAGCGCCCCTCCGATGTCGTGCGCGCGGTGAACGGCACGACGATCGAGGTGATCGACACGGATGCGGAAGGGCGGCTGGTGCTGGCCGACTGCCTCGCCTGGACGCGGCGCGCGCTCCGGCCGGCGGCGATGATCGACCTTGCAACACTGACGGGCTCGATCGTGGTCGCGTTGGGCAACCACCGCGCCGGACTGTTCGCCTCTGACGGCGCGCTCGCCGCGCAACTCGCGGCTGCGGGCGAGGCGGTGGACGAGAAGCTCTGGCCGATGCCGCTGGAGGAGGCCTATGGCGAGGCGCTGAGGAGCGACATCGCCGACGTGAAGAACTGCGTCGCCGAACGGTTCCAGCCCGATGCCTGCCACGCCGCCGCGTTCCTGCACCGTTTCGTCGGCGATACGCCCTGGGCGCATCTCGACATCGCCGGTGTGGAGCTGCGCCACGAAGCCGACGCGCTGGGGCCGGAGGGGGCGTCCGGCTTCGGTGTGCGCCTGCTCGACCGGCTCGTCTCGCTCCGCTTCGAGGCGGAGGATGGCTGAGATCGGCTTCTACCACCTGACGCGCACGAGCCTCGATGTCGCGCTGCCGAAACTGCTTGGCCGCGTGCTCGCGACCGGCGGGCGGGCGGTCGTGAAGGCAGCGAGCGAGGAGCGCGTGGCCGCGCTGGACACCGCGCTCTGGCTCTGCTCGGACCCCGACTGGCTGCCGCACGGCACGCGCTCGACCGGCGAGGCCGATCGTCAGCCGATCTGGCTCACCACAGACGACGAGGCGCCGAACGGGGCGCGGCACCTGTTCCTCGTCGAAGGGGCGCAGAGTGCGCGGCTCGACGCGTTCGAGCGCGTGTTCGACCTGTTCGACGGCCGCGACGAGGCGGCGGTGGCGGCAGCGCGGCAGCGCTGGGCGGCGGCGAAGGAAGCGGGCCACGCGCTCACCTACTGGCGCCAGACCGAGCGCGGCTGGGAGAAGGGGTAGCGCGCGACTTTGGCTTCGCGCCGTAGCGCTCGCCCCAAGCGCACATCGCGTCACACACCGGTCCGAGCGCCCAGCCACGCTCCGTCAACGCATACTCGACCTTCGGCGGCACGTGATCATGCACGGTGCGGCTGACGACCCCGGCGGCCTCCAGCGCGCGGAGCTGCAGCGTCAGCATCCGCTGGGTGATCTCCGGCACACGCCGGCGCAACTCGTTGAACCGCTTCGGCCCGCTGGTGAGCTGGAACAGGATGACCGCCTTCCACTTGCCGCCGATCACTGCGGCGGTTGCCTCGACGGGGCAGGCGGCGACGGCAAGCGATGCGGCGCGCAACGGTCTCGACATGCGAGGACGGTATAAACACTGTGCGTACTTGTCGATCAGGAACCGTCGGTCCACCTGCGCTCGACCAGAGCCTTGCAGCGGAGAGTGGAATGTACGCGATCATGGGTGCGACAGGTCAGACGGGCGGGGCAGCGATCGCCGCACTGCTGAGCGAGGGGCGGGATGCACGCGCGATCCTGCGCGATCCGGCGAAGGGGCAGCACCTCGCCGCGCGGGGCGCGGCGCTCGCGGTCGCGGCGACGGATGACGTCGCCGCGCTCGCCGCGTCCTTTACCGGCGCAGAGGCCGTGTTCGTGCTGAACCCGCCGCAGCCGCACGCGGCCGACTATCTGGGTGCCGCGCGGGCGGCATCCGAGTCGATCGCCACGGCGGTGCGCCGCTCGGGCGTGGCCCGCGTGGTCGCGCTCTCCTCGCAGGGCGCGCATCTTGCCGAGGGCACGGGCGCGGTGCGGACGCTCTACGACTTCGAGCATGCGCTGCGGCAGACAGGCGCGCAGGTGACCTTCCTCCGCGCGACCTACTTCATGGAGAACTGGGCCGAGGTGCTCGCTCCCGTGCGCGAGGCCGGCGTGCTGCCGAGCATGCTGCTGCCGCTCGACGCGGCGATCGACATGGTCTCGGTGCGCGACATCGGCCGTGTGGCCGCTTCCCTGCTGGTCGACCCCGGCCGGCACGCGCCGATCGTCAACCTGATCGGGCCGCGCGCCTATGCGCCGACGGATGCGGCGGCCGCCTTCGCGGAGCTGCTGGGCCGGCCTGTCGAGGCGGTGCCGGTGCCGCGCGACGCTTGGCACGCGGCCCTCACCGACGCAGGTCTCGGCGAGGACTACGCAGCCGCGATCGTCGCGCTGAACGACGCGATCAACGCCGGCACGATGCCCTATGAGCCGGGCGTGGGCGAGACCCTGCGCGGCACGGTGACACTGCGCGAGGCGCTCGCAGCCCTGCTCGCGGCCGAGGCCGCTACGCCGGCGTCAGCGTCGCCGTGATCGGCATGACGGGCGCGGCGGCGAGCGCCGCGCGCATCGTCGCCTCGTCGGTGAACCCGCCGTGCGGCAGGTGGCGCGCGAGGCAGGCGACCGTGACGCTCGCCTCCCTGAACGGCCACGGATCAACCGTGAGCCGATCCCAGTCGTCGCCGGGAAACGCGAGCGCAAGCCGGGCCATCTCGCCGGCGAGCGGCACGGGCGGCGTCCGGCGCGGGCTGCGTCCCATCGCGCCGCAGATCACCAGCGACATCAGGTCGAGCGCCAGCAGGATCGCGCGCTGATCGGCGATTTCCGCATCGCTCGCCGCGGTCTGCGGACGGAGATGCCCCTGCATCGTCTCCTGCTCCGCGCGGAAGCGTCGCACCGCGGCGAGATCCTCCGGCGTGCGCGTCTCGTCCGGGGTCAGCGCGTAGATCGCGAGCCCGTGCAGGGAGACGAGCAGTGCGACAAGCGGGCCGTAGGAGGCAGCGGCGGTCTCGACGCCGGCGGACCACAGCGCGGTGTGCTGATCGCGTGGCAGCGCAACGAAGTCGTAGGGACGTCCCGTCGTGGGATCACGCGTCGGCACGGCCTCCCACTTCAGCCAGCCGATGTCGTGCTGCTCGGCGGCGAGGATGAACAGCTCCGGCAGGCGATCGACACCCGCCACCGCCCCGCCCCAGGCGCGCGCGAGCTGGCCCGAGATCCAGGCGTGCGCGGGCTGGCTGATCGCGAGCGCCGATCCGTCCGGCAGCGGCCGGAACAGCACGCGCTCACTCCATGCGGATGCCGGTGAGCTGCACGAGCGCCTGCCAGCGCGCGACCTCCTCGCGCTGGAAGGCCGCGAACTCGGCCGGTCCGAGGGGCGCGGCGTTGAACCCCATGCCGCGCAGCCGCTCCTGCATCGGCGCCTCGTTGACGATCGCGACGAACGCCTCGGCGAGCTTGGCCACGATCGGCGCCGGCGTGCCGGCAGGGGCCCAGAAGCCGAACCAGGCATCGACCGAGACGCCCGGCGCGCCCGCCTCGTCGAAGGTCGGCACATCCGGCGCATCGGCGATGCGCGCGGGCGCGCCGATCGCGAGCGCCCGCAGCCGGCCGTCGCGCACGAGCGAAACGACCTGCGGCCAGGTGGAGATGAAGTAGTCCACCACGCCGGCCACCGTGTCGGTCACCGCCGGCGCGCCGCCGCGATAGGGCACATGCGTCGCGTCCATCCTGAACCGGCGCGCCAGGCTCTCGCCGATCACGTGGCTCGCACTGCCGACCGAGGTCGAGGCATAGGTCACGCGACCGCCATTCGTGCCCTTGGCGACCAGCTCCTGCAACGTCTTCGCGCCGTTCGCCGGCACGATCAGCGCATGGTGCACCGACGCCAGCCGCGCGATCGGCGTGAAGCTGTCGATCGCGTGATACGGCAGGGTGCGCGCCATCGCCTGGTTCGAGGCATGCGTCTGGTTGTTGCCGAGCGCCAGCGTGTAGCCGTCCGCGGCGGCCTGGGCGACCGCCTGGGTGCCGATGATCGCCGCGCCGCCCGCGCGGTTCTCCACCACCACCGGCGCGCCGTTCCACATCTCCGAGAGCCGCTGCGCGATCGCGCGGCCGAGCACATCCGTCGAGCCGCCGGGCGGATAGGCGATCACGATGCGGATCGGCCGCGACGGATAGGCGTCCTGTGCGCGGGCGGCGAGTGGCGCGAGCGCGGCGGCGGCAATGAGCGAGCGGCGAGCGAGCATCCTGATCCTCCCTGGGCCCGCTCTTGTCGGAGAGCCGCGGAGGCGGGTCAATAGACCTTGATCGGGTCCTGCTGCCGCGCCCCGACGGAGGGGCTCAGGCGCTCAGCGCCTCCTCGACCAGGGCGGCCTGTTCGGCATTGTGCACCTTGTAGAACCCGGTCGCCGGGCTCGCCGCCTCGCGCCGGCCGATGTAGCGCGGCCGCGCGCGCCGATCCGCCGCCGCCGCGGCCTCCTCGAGCCTGCGGTCGATGAAGGTCCAGGCGCCCATGTTCTGCGGCTCCTCCTGGCACCAGACGATCTCGGCGTTCGGGTAGCGCGCGATCACCTTCGGCAGGCTGACGGAGGGGAACGGATAGAGCTGCTCGACCCGCACCAGTGCCACGGTGTCGATCCTCTCCTCGCGCCGTGCGGCAAGCAGGTCGTAATAGACCTTGCCGGTGCAGAAGACGATGCGCTTGACCGCCTCGTCCTCGGCGATCGGGTCGATCTCGGGGATGACGTGGCGGAACGAGGCGCCGGGGCCGAACTCGTCGAGCGTCGAGACCGCGAGCTTGTGACGCAGCAGCGATTTCGGCGTCATCACGATCAGCGGCTTGCGGTAGTTGCGCTTGAGCTGGCGGCGCAGCGCGTGGAAGTAGTTCGCTGGCGTGGTGAAGTTGCAGACCTGCATGTTGCGCTCGGCGCAGAGCTGGAGGTAGCGCTCGAGCCGCGCCGAGGAATGTTCCGGCCCCTGGCCCTCATAGCCGTGCGGCAGCAGCATCACGAGCCCGCTCATGCGCAGCCACTTCGATTCGCCGGACGCGATGAACTGATCGATGATCACCTGCGCGCCGTTGGCGAAGTCGCCGAACTGCGCCTCCCACAGCACCAGTGTGGAGGGATCGGCGAGCGAGTAGCCGTAGTCGAAGCCGAGCACACCGGCTTCCGACAGCAGCGAGTTGAACGCCTCGAAGCGCGCCTGGCCCTCACGCAGATGATTGAGCGGGGTGTACTCGGCCTGCGTCGTCTGGTCGATCAGCACGGCGTGGCGGTGGCTGAAGGTGCCGCGCTGCACGTCCTCGCCCGAGAGCCGCACATTGTGGCCCTCGAGCATGAGCGTGCCGAAGGCGAGCGCCTCGCCCGTCGCCCAGTCGATCCCCTCGCCGCTGGCAATCGACTCGCGCTTCTGGTCGAGCTGGCGAGCGATCTTCGGGTTGACGTCGAACCCAACCGGCACGCGGCACAGCGCCTCGCCGACCTCGCGAAGCCGCTCCAGCGCCACACCCGTTCCGCAGTCCTTGGCCTCGTCCTCGATCCCGCCCGGCGCGAGCCCGGCCCACTTGCCCTCCAGCCAGTCGGCCTTGTTGGGCTTGTAGGTGCGCGACGCCTCGAACGCCTCGTCGAGGGCGGCGGTGAAGCGTGCCTGGATCGCCACGGCCTCCTCGGCGCTCAGCGCGCCCTCGGCCGCCAGCCGTTCGGCGTATCTGGCGCGCGTGGTCTTCTGCGCGCGGATCGCCTTGTACATCAGCGGCTGCGTGAAGGCCGGCTCGTCGGACTCGTTGTGGCCGTGGCGGCGGTAGCAGACGATGTCGAGCACCGCATCGACGCCGAAGGTCATGCGGAACTCGGTCGCCATGCGCGCGCAGAACACCACCGCCTCCGGGTCGTCGCCGTTCACGTGCAGGATCGGCGCCTGGATCGACTTGGCGATGTCGGTGCAGTAGAGGCCCGAATAGGCGTGCGCCGGCACCGTCGTGAAGCCGATCTGGTTGTTGACAATGAAGTGCACGGTGCCGCCGGTGCGGTAGCCGATCAGCTGGCTCATCGCCAGTGTCTCGGCCACGAGCCCCTGGCCGGCGAAGGCGGCGTCGCCGTGCATCAGGATCGCCATGGCGCGACGGCGCGTCTTGCGGTCCCCCATCATGTCCTGCTTGGCGCGGATCTTGCCGACCACGACCGGATCGACCGCCTCGAGATGCGAGGGGTTGGGCTGGAGCGAGAGATGCACCTGCCGGCCGGCGATCTCGACGTCAGCGCTGGTGCCGAGGTGGTACTTCACGTCGCCCGAGCCCTGCACGTCGTCGGGGCTGGAGAGATTGCCCTGGAACTCGCTGAACACCGCCGAGAACGGCTTCTTCATGATGTTGACCAGCGTGTTCAGCCGGCCGCGATGCGGCATGCCGATCGCGACCTCGACCACGCCGGCCTCGGCCGCAACCTCGATCGCGGTGCGCACGGCGGGGATCACGCTCTCGCCGCCTTCGAGCCCGAAGCGCTTCGTGCCGACGAACTTCTTCTGGCAGAACACCTCGAAGCCCTCGGCCTCGGTCAGCCGCTCGAGTATCTCGCGCCTGGCGTGCGCGTCGAAGGCGGACCGCCAGGGTGCGCCTTCGACCTTCTGCTGGATCCAGGCCTTCTGATCGGGGTCCTGGATGTGCATGAACTCGACGCCGACGGGTCCGCAATAGGTCTCGCGCAGCACCGAGAGGATCTGGCGGAGCGTCGCGCTCTCGTAGCCGAGCACGTGATCGATGAAGATCGGCCGGTCCATGTCGGCCGGACCAAAGCCGTAGGTGGCCGGGTCGAGCTCGGGATGCGCGCTCGGGATCTTCAGGGCCAGCGGGTCGAGCTGCGCCTCCAGATGGCCGCGCACGCGATAGGCGCGGATCAGCATCAGCGCGCGGATCGAGTCGAGGGTGGAGCTGCGCAGCTCCTCGAACGGGATCGCCGCCGCCGGCCGCGGCCGGGCCGCCAGCGCGGCGCCGTTCGCGCCGCCGATCCCGCCATTGGCGAGCGCACCGAACAGCGCCGCCCAGCCAGGCTCGACACTGCCGGGATCGGAGGTCCAGCGGTCATAGAGCCCGGCGACGTAGATCGAGTCGCCAGGCGGGATGCCGTCGAGGAACGCGTCGAGGTTCAGGCTTGCCATCGTCTTCTCCCGGCCCCGGGCCGGGCCGGGTCCCTGGGCCGCGCGCCGGGCGGCAGGCGCGGACACTACACCGCCGGGCGCGGCCTTCCGGCCGAGCCGCAGAGCGATGCCCTCCTACAATACGCAACAGCGCGTGAATGCGGCAGTCCGAACCGGGCTGTCAGGCCATGTGTCCGCGGCATAGCTGCCGCGGACACATGCAGGAGAGGCCGGTCAGGCGGCGCGGCGGCGCAGCGCGGCGAAGCCGAGCAGACCGGCCAGCAGCAGCGCGGCGCTCGCCGGCTCGGGCACGGTGGTCGAGATGCCGTCGGTCAGGGCGACGAAGGTGAGCGCGGGACCGGAGAGGTCGAACTGGAACCCGGCCTGGAGCCCGCCGACCGCGAAGGTGACGCCAGCGGCGACGGTCGGCGCGTTCGGACCGGAGAAGAAGTCGAAGGTCTGGCCGGCGGTGGGCGCGAAGCCGTCGATGAACTCGAACAGCACCGTGCCGCCGGCGATCATCGTCGTGCCGGTGATGTTGAGCACGTCGAACTGGCCCGCGCCGGTGCCGCCGATCTCGATCTTGAGGATGCCGTCGAGCACGGTCAGGTCGCCGACGATGTTCAGCGTGCCGGGCGAGGCGCCTGGGGCGAGGGTGCCGCCGTCGAGGACGACGTTGCCGATGATGGTGCCGCCCGACCCGCCGACCAGGCCGGAGGTGCCGATGCGCACCTCGCCCGCCTGCAGCGTGCCGCCGTTGGAGACGATCACCGTGCCGCCGTCGCTGGTCGAGCCCGCGAGGCTCACCGGCGCGCCGACGACGATGCGATCCGCCGAGACCAGGGAGCCGGCACCGCTGATGGTCAGCGAACCCATGCCGGCGGTGGCATTCGGCAGCAGCGTGCCGCCCGCCTCGATCGGCGCGCCCACCAGGACGCGTGCGAGCGGTCCGGAGAGAATCACCTGGCCGCCGGAGGCCACCTGGAGGCTTCCGGTCGCGCCGGCGAAGCGGCCCAAGAGGAGCGTCGACTCGGTCGTGCCCGAAAGCGTTACGGTCGCGCCGCTGTCCACCAGGATCGATCCGGACGAGCCCGCCTCCCGTCCGGCCTGAAGCACGGCGTTCCGGCCGCCGAGATCGAGCGTCGCGTTGTCGCGAACCGAGAGGTTGCCGTTCGAGCCGTCGAGCCGGCCGACCGTCGCCGTCGCAAGGCCCGATGCGTTGGTGTGGGCGACGCTGACCGAGGCGCCGTCGCGGATCACCATCGAGCCGTTCGAGCCGGCATTGCGGCCGACGATGATGTCAGCGAACTGCGCCGCGCCGATCTGCAGGGACGTCGCCGCGCCCTGCACGGTGATGGATCCGGTTCCGTCGCGCGCCGCCGTCACGAAGGCATCACCCAGGGTCGATTGGACCGACACCGTGGAGTTGCCGAATGTCAGCGTGCCGGTCGAGCCGGCGTCGCGGCCGACCTGAATCCCGGTCGCCCCGGCAGCACCCTGAAGCGACACCGTGGCGCCGGTCGTGACCATCGTGCCGATCGTTCCGGCCTCCCGGCCGACACTCAAGATCGAAAAATTGCTGTCTGATTGGATCGCCAGGGCGGAGTTGGTGATGGTGACGGTCCCGACGCTCGTGCCGGGCGCGGCGGTGACATTCCGGCCGACCACGAAACCCGCATCGCCGCCGCCGACCGTGGCCGCTCGGTCACGCAGCGTGATGGCCGAGCCGTTGGTTGCGGTGAGGACGCCCGTGCCGGCACCCTCGCCGAGGAAGATATAGGCGCCCGATCCGCTGTCGACCGTGAGCGTGCCGTTGTTGAGGCTGAGCGTGCCTGTGCCACCGTTCCGACCGACGAACACCGATTCGCCGGCCGTGGTGTGGGAGCCGGGCGCAGCCGTTGGATCGAGCACCCTGAGCGCGCCGCCGTTCTCGATGGTGATGCTGCCGGTGCCCTCGCGCCCGACCTGTGCCGAGGTGCCATGGTTGTTGCCGTTGAGCTGGATCGCCGAGCCCGCGCCCGAGATCACGGCGCTGCCGACCGCGCCCGGCTGCCGGCCGATCACCATGAACGGGCCGTTGTTCGCGCCCGGGGGTGCGGTGCTGTCGAGCTGGATCACCGCCCCGCCGGTGACGCTGATCGCGCCGGACTGGCCGGGAATGTGGCCCGCCCGCAGATCGTCGCCCGGCGGGCTTGGTGGGGGGCCGCCCGGCGTGCACTGGGCATCGCCCGTGAAGGTGATGTTCGGCGTGCCCGGCGCCGGACAGGCAGCCTGTGCGGATGGCGGCAAGGTGGCCGCGATCGCAAGCGTGGACGCGGCGCACAACCAATGGCGAATGCTCATGTCACCCCCCTTCCTGCGGCACAGCCCCCGCGCCGCTCGCAACACCAAGGATTCTTTGGGCAGTGAAACAGACAGGCGATGGATGATGCGTGGATGATTCATAAATCATACGACATTATTGGAGAAGTTGAGTTTGTCTACCAACGAGGGTGCCCACTGCCTCGTGACTCCGGCCGCCGTTGAGGCACACTCGCCGCATCAACCTGTCGGGGGAGTACGGATGACCATGCGGCTCGCGACCTACAGCACCGGGGGTGCGCCGTGCGTGGGTGTGGTCCTGGATGGCGGCTCGGTGCTCGACGGCGCAGCGGCGCTCCGCGCATCCGGCGGCGATCCGGCTCCGCTCGCCGACATGATCGCGACCATCGAGGCGTGGGACCGCGTCGGGCCGGTGCTGGCGAAGGCTGCGGCGTCTCCGCCCGTCGGCGCGGTCGTGGGGAGCGAGCAGGCACGGCTGCTCGCGCCGATCCCGAGGCCACGGAAGAACGTGTTCTGCGTCGGCCGCAACTACCTGGACCATGTGGCGGAGGGCGACCGCGCCGCCGGGCGCGAGACCTCCGTGCCCGAACACGCGCAGTTCTTCACCAAGCCTGCCAACGTGGTGATCGGCCCCGGCGACTGGGTCCCGAACCACGCGGGCGTCACGAAGGCGCTCGACTACGAGGTCGAGCTCGTGGTGGTGATCGGCACGGGCGGGGCGGACATCCCGCGCGAGCGCGCCTTCGAGCACGTGTTCGGCTACACGATCGGCAATGACATCACCGGCCGCGATCTCCAGCGCCGGCACGGCCAGTGGTTCAAGGGCAAGGGCCTGGACCGGTCCTGCCCGATGGGGCCGTGGATCGTGCCGCGGGGCGATCTGCCCGAACCGCCGGACCTGCGCATCAGCCTCACGGTCAACGGCGAGCCGCGTCAGGACAGCCGCACCAGCCGGATGATCTTCGACATCCCCGCGATCCTGTCGGTGCTCTCGGCCGGGCTGACGCTCGAGCCGGGCGACGTGATCATGACCGGCACGCCGGAGGGGGTGGGCTATGCGATGACGCCGCCGCGCCTCCTCAAGCCCGGCGACCAGATCGCGGCCGCGATCGAGGGGATCGGCGTGCTGGAGAACGAGGTCCGCTAGGAGGGCGTACGTGAAGCAGCGGCTGGATGCGGCTCTGGTGGAGCGGGGCCTGGTCGAGTCGCGCGCCAGGGCCCAGGCGCTGGTGCTCGCGGGCAAGGTGTTCTCGGGCGAGCGGCGGCTGGAGAAGGCGGGGATGCAGGTGGCGCCCGACCTGCCGCTGGAGGTGCGGGGGCAGGACCATCCCTGGGTCAGCCGCGGCGGGGTGAAGTTCGACTTCGCGCTGAACCATTTCGCGCTGTCGCCGCTGGGCCTGGTGTGCCTGGACATCGGCGCCTCCACGGGCGGGTTCACGGATGTGCTGCTGGCGCGCGGCGCCGAGCGGGTGCATGCGGTGGATGTCGGGCATGGGCAGCTCGCATGGAAACTGCGTACCGATCCGCGGGTGGTCGTGCACGAGCGGCTGAATGCGCGGTTCCTGACACGCGCGCACGTGCCGGAGGACATCGGCGCGCTGACTTGCGATGCCTCGTTCATCGGGCTGCGCACGGTGCTGCCGGCAGGGCTCGCGCTGTGCGCGCCGGGGGCCTGGGCGGTAGCGCTGATCAAGCCGCAGTTCGAGGCGGGGCCCGGGAGGGTCGGCAGGGGCGGGGTGGTTCGCGACGGTGCTGTGCATCAGGAGGTGTGCGCGGCGATTGCGGCGTGGTGGGCTGACCGGCCGGGCTGGCGCGTGCTCGGCGTGGCGGAGAGCCCGATCCGCGGGCCTGAGGGGAACCGGGAGTTCCTGATCGCGGCGCGGCACGTGGGCTGATCGCGGGGCTGATCGCGGGGCGGGTCAGCGGAAGGGTCTCGCGTCACCGGCGGAGCCGCGCGCGTGACAGCGCCTCGCCCCCGCCCTTGTTGCTCGGCGCCGCGGGAGGGTAGCATCTCCGCCACGCAATCCAGGGAGAGACGGCAATGACCCTACGACGCACCTTGCTCGCCGCGACGCTGCTCGCGGGCTTCGCGATGCCTGCGGTCGCGCAGAAATCGGCCGATACGCTGCGTGTGGTCGAGCGCAGCACGGTCACGAACGTCGATCCGTACTACAACTCGCTGCGCTCGGGCCTGATCCTGACGCACCAGACCTTCGATGGCCTGATCTATCGCGACCCCGACGGGTTCGTGCTGAAGCCGGCCCTCGCCACCGCTTGGCGCTTCATCGACGACAAGACCATCGAGTTCGACCTGCGCCGCGGCGTGAAGTTCCACAACGGCGACCCGTTCAGCGCCGACGACGTGGTCTACACGCTGAACCTGGTGTCGAACCCGGAGAGCAAGGTCGCCACGCCGGCGAACTACGGCTGGATCGAGCGGGCCGAGAAGATCGACGACTTCACCGTGCGGCTGCACCTCAAGGCCCCGTTCCCCGCCGCGCTGCAGTACCTGGCCTTCGTCACGCCGATCTACCCGAAAGCGTACCGCGAGCGCGTCGGCCCCGAGGGCTTCAGCCGTGCACCGGTCGGCACCGGGCCGTACAGGATCGCGCGCGTGGATCAGGCGCGCCAGGTCGATCTTGAGCGGTTCGAGGACTACTACCAGGGCGCACCCAAGCCGCGCCCGGCGATCGGCAAGATCCAGATCCGCTATGTGCCCGATGCGGCGACCGAAATGACGGAGCTGCTCGCCGGTCGTGCCGACTACATCTGGAACTTCAACCCCGATCAGTTCGAGCGCATCCGCCAGCACCCGCGTCTGACCGCGCAGCAGCAGGAGACGATGCGCGTCGCGTTCCTGATGATCGACGCGGCGGGACGCACCGGCGAAGGCAACCCGCTGACCAAGCAGAAGGTGCGGCAGGCGATCTGGCACGCGGTGAATCGGCAGGAGATCGCCGAGCGCCTCGTGCGCGGCGGCTCGCGCGTGCCCGACGCGCCGTGCTTCCCGACCCAGTTCGGCTGCGATCAGGAGGCTGCGGTGGTCTACAAGTACGACCCCGAGCGGGCGAAGCGACTGCTCGCCGAGGCCGGCTATCCCGATGGTTTCGACACCGAGCTCGTCAGCTACATCCAGCCCGCGCAGTGGACGGCCGCGGTGCAGGGCTACCTCCAGGCGGTCGGGATCCGCGCGCGGGTCAGCCAGCTCCAGGTGCAGGCCGTGATCCAGCGATCCTGGGCCGGCACGACGCCGCTCTACATGGGCAGCTGGGGCAGCTACTCGATCAACGACGTCTCCGCGATCATGCCGAACTTCATGGGCCGCGGGGCGAACGACGACTACTCGCGCGATCCGGACATCCATCGCTGGCTCGAGGAGGGCGGATCGACCAACGACACCGAGAAGCGGCTGGCGGCCTATCGCAACGTGATCCAGCGCGCGACCGAGCAGGCCTACTGGCTGCCGCTGTTCACGTACGTGTCATACTACGCGCACACGCGGGATCTCGAGTTCACCCCGTATCCGGACGAGATGCCGCGCTGGTACCGCGCGAAGTGGAACTGACGTAACGTTCGGGCGCCGCGAGGGCGATTGCCCTCGCGGCGTTCTCATGGCCGTGTCACGCCACGCGTGACCGGGACCAGTGCCCGGGGCGTCCGGACGGCCCCGGATGCGGGCCTGACAGCGGCAGAACGAGCACGGAGCCTGGTCCTGAGGCGCCGGTACAACGCCCCGTTCAGTCCCGGCGGCGCAGCACCCGCGCGGAGTTCAGTACCCTTCCGAAGGCCGATCTGACGGATGCCGTCCGGGTCCGCCGCGAGAGCTCGGCGATCCCGCTCCAAGACGCCGCAACTCCCCACTCCGCGTCACGCTCGGGGCGGCACACCAGGTACCGGTCGATGCGCCTGGAAATCGTGGCCGGGATGCGGTGGAGCAGGACGCGGAGATAGGTCTGCGGGTCCCAGCCGTTCAGCTCCGCGGTGCCGACCAGGGTGTAGATGATCCCGGTCCGCCCCCCGCCCTCGACCGATCCGGCGATCAGGCAGTTCCTCCACCCCAGCGCGAGTGGCGCATCGGCCGCTCGGCGGCGTTGTTGTGCAGGCAGGCGCGGCCGTCGCGCAGCACCGTGGTCAACGCGGTCCACTGCGCCAGCGTGTAGCGGATCACCTTCGCGAGGTCCGACTTGCCGGAGATACGGCGCAGCGTCGCCTCGAGCCAGGCGTGCAGATCAGCCATCAGCGGCGCCGAGCGCGCCTCGGGCGGCTGGCCGCGGATCTCCGCCTCGACGGCGAACAGCGGCCGCATGCGCTCGATCGCCTCGCGCGCGAGTGGGCTGGCGTTCGCCAGCCTCTCGTCATGGAAGTCGCGCCGTACATGCGTCCAGAACGCCGCCTGGGACGAGCAGCGCACGGTCGCCATGGCCGTGGTGCGGCCGTCCATCTCCTCGAACACGGTGGTGACCACGGTCTCGCCGCCGGTCCACTCCTGATCGAGCAGCTCGGTGTGCACGATCCGCTCGGGCGGGACGATCTCGCGGAACGTCCCGCCCATCCCCATGTCGTCCGTCCGGTGGTCGCACCAGTCATGGCGGGAGGCGCGCCCAAGCGGAAGTCGATCTCGCACACGGCCATCAGCCAGTCGACGGGTCCGAAGAGCCGACGCCTGACCAGCAAACGCGTCGTGAACGCCTCGAACACCAGGTGCCGAGGACCGACGCCGCTGCGGATCACGGTGACCTCGGTGTCCGATGGCGTGGTGACGGCGACGCCCTCGCTCACGCGGCACGCATCGTGAGGCGTGACGCAAGACCGAGGATGCCGCGCGGCGCGAAGCCGACGGTGACGATCAGCAGCGCGCCGAACAGCACGAGATCCACGCCCGGCAGCGCGCCGCCGGTGAGCGTGGCGATCCACGTCTTGGTGAACTCGCCGATGCCGTGCAGCACGAAGGCGCCGAGCACCGGGCCGAACACGGTGCCCAGGCCGCCGATGATCGGCGCGAGCAGCGCCTCGACCGAGATCCACGGCCCGTAGGCGATCATCGCGTCGAGATAGAGGAACTTCTGCGCGTAGAGACAGCCGGCCGAGGCGGTGATCGCGCCCGAGAGCGTGATCGCGGCGATCTTCACGCGCAGCACATCGACGCCGAGCGCGCGCGCGGCATCCTCGTTCTCGCGCACCGCGACGAGGCGCGCACCGAACCGGCCACGTTCGAGCGCGCGGATCAGCAGCATCACCGCGCCGAGGAACGCGACCGTCAGCCGGTGGAAGGTCGCGCGGTCGGCGAACTGGAAGTTCAGTGGATCGACGTTCAGCCGGATCAGGATGCCGGCCGCCCCACCGGTCACCGGCAGCACATTGGCGACGATGCGGAACACCTCGGCGAAGGCCAGCGTGACGAGCGCGAAATACGAGCCGCGCAGCCGCGCGCGGAAGGCGAGCGTGCCGATCACCGCGCCGACCAGGGCGCCGAGCCCGATCGCGATCGGCAGCGCCACCCAGGGGTTCAGCCCGAGCCGCTCCTGCAGGATCGCGATCGCGTAGGCGCCGGTGCCGAAGAAACTTGCGTGGCCGAAGCTGAACTGCCCGCCATAGCCGCCGAGCAGGTTCCAGCCCTGGCCGGCGAGCGCCACGATCAGGGTGAAGATCAGGAAGTTCTGCATCGTGCCGGACGTGAACACGGCCGGCAGCACCGCCAGCACGGCGAGCACCGCGAGGATCGCCGCGTAGGGACGGAGCCCGCTCATGCCTTTGCCCCGAACAGTCCCGTCGGGCGGACCAGCAGCACCAGGATGAAGATCAGGAAGATGCCGATCTGGCCCAGGCTCTCGCCCATGAACAGGCCGGACAGGCTCTCGACCACGCCGATGAAGAGGCCGCCGAGGAGCGCGCCGGGGATCGAGCCCATGCCGCCCAGCACGACGATGGTGAACGCGACGAGCACGAAGGCGTTGCCGATGCGTGGGTTCACCAGGAAGGTCGGCATCAGCAGCGACGCCGCGACCGCGAGACACGCTGCGCCGAGCCCGAAGGTGACGGCGTAGATGTGGCCGACATCGATGCCGACCAGGGCCGCGCCGATCTTCTCCTTCGCCACCGCCCGTATCGCCTGGCCGGTGGTGCTGCGCGCAAGGAACAGCCACAGCAGCCCCGCCACCGCCAGCACGACGAACACCGCGACCACGCGCGGCAGGGAGAGGAACAGGGGCCCGAGCTCGATCACCGAGAACCCGTAGGGCACGTCGATCGAGCGGGTGTCGGAGCGGAACGCCATCAGCAGGGCGTTCTCGATGATGATCGCGAGCCCAAGCGTGACCAGCAGGATGTTGCCGTCATCGCCGTGGCTCGCCGGGCCGATCACCAGCCGCTGCACCGCGTAGCCGAGCGCGAACATCCCCGGTACGGTGACGATCATCGCGACATACGGATCGAGCCCGGCCGTGCCGTGCAGCACATAGACCGCGAACATCGCCGCGGTCAGCGTCGCGCCATGGGCGAAGTTGATGATGTGCAGCACGCCATAGACCAGCGTCAGCCCGACCGCGATCAGCGCATAGACCGATCCGGTCATCAGCCCGTTCAGCACGGCGGTGAGCAGGATCTCGGGCGAGTACATCACGCGCCGGGGCAGGGAGACGGAGGGTGGGCGGGGCGTCGGCCCCGCCCGCTGCGCATCGTCAGGCCGCCGGGAAGACCGGCTGCGCGTCGGCGAACTCGCGCGGGAAGATCAGCTTGATGTCGCCGCCCTGCACCTGCGTGTTCACCGGCCGCGCGCCCATGTTCTGGCCGTTCTCGAACTTGGTCGGGCCGTAGGGCATGATGTGGTCGGCGAAGCTGGAGGCGGCGAGCGCCTCGGTGATCCTCGCCCGGTCGGTCGAACCCGCGCGCTCGATCGCGTCCGCGAGCAGCCGGACGCAGGAGTAGTTCAGCGGAATGTTGTAGAGCCAGAACCGTCCCGTGGCCTCGGCGGCGGCGCGCACCTCGGCAGACTTCGGTTTGCGCGGATCGGCCCAATGGTTGCAGTCCATGATGTTGTTCGCCGCGTCCGGGAATTCGCGCACGAAGCGGAAGTTCGACGCCGCGCCGTTCAGCACTGCGTAGACGCCGACCTTCGGGCGGATGCGCTGCTGCTGCATGGTGCGCGCGAGCAGCACGAACTCGCCGTAGTAGGAGGAGGGAATGATGAGGTCGGGGGCGAGCGCGCGGATGCGCAGCGCCACGTTCGACATGTCGCGCGAGGGTGTGGGGTGCGCGATCGTCTCCAGCACGCGGAAGCCACGCTCGGGCAGCTGGGTGTTGAGCAGCCGCGCCATGCCGGAGCCGAACAGCCCGTCCTCGTGCACGATCACGGCGGTCTGCGCGGGCTTGCCGGCCGCCTCGTTGATCGCGACCAGGTTGTCCAGTGCGGTCTTGGTCACCGTGCCGAAGCCGGGGGCGAAGCGGAAGGTGTTCTTCAACCCGCGCGTGACGATCTGGTCGGACACGCCGACATCGACGATGTAGGGAATGTCGTAGCGCGACGCCGCCTGGGTGGTGGCGAGGCAGATCGGCGAGGCGAAGCCGCCGACGATCGCCGCCACCCCCTCACCCTGCATGCGCTCGACCTCGGCGACACCGCCTTCGGGGTTCGAGCGCGCGTCGCCGAACACCATCTGGATCTGCGCGCCGCCGAGCGCCTTGATGCCACCCCCGCGATTGATCTCGTTGATCGCGATCTCGGCACCGAGCCGCCCGTGCTCGCCGTCCTGGGCGAGCGCACCGGTGACCGGCTGGATGATCCCGATCTTCACCGCCGCCGGTTGTGCGCGCACATGCGGCGCCGCGAGCGGCAGCGCGGCGGAGGCGGCGAGCAGGCTGCGCCGGCGGATGCCGGCCATGGTCTTCGTCATGTCTTGGGCCTCTCCCAGATGAGCCATGGACTATTTAGGCCGCGCCGGGCCGGTGGGGAACACCCCTCAGGCCCTCGCCGTGCGGCGGTGCAGGGCGCGGTCGATCTTCAGCAGGATCGCGCTGACGGTGGCGGCGAATACCGCGAGCAGGAAGGCCGCCGCCATGATGGTCGGCACGTCGTTGAGCCCGATCGCGTTGATCAGCACGAAGCCGACGCCGCGCTGCGAGGCGAACATCTCGCCGATCAGCACGCCGAGCAGCGTCAGCGCGAAGCCGACGCGCTGTCCGGAGACGATCTCCGGCAGGGCGGCCGGCAGCCAGACCGTGAAGAAGGCCTGCCAGGGCGTCAGCCGCAGCGTGCGCGCGACCTTGAGATAGACCGGGCGGATCGTGCGCACGGCATTCAGCGTGAAGATGGTGACCGGGATGATCCCGTGGATCGCGCCGAACGCAACCTTCGCGGGAAGTCCCAGCCCGAAGATCAGCAGGATCACCGGATAGAGCGTGATCTTCGGCAGCGCATAGAGGGCCACCAGGATCGGCTCGGCCACCTGGCCCGCGAGCCTTCGCACGCCGAGCCAAGTGCCGAGGCCCAGTCCGCCGAGTGCCGCGAGCAGCAGCGCGTAGCCGAGCGCGGTCAGGCTTTCGGTGATGTGGCCGTGGAAGCGCCGGCTCTCGAGCAGTTCGCCCGCACGCGCGAGCGTCTCGGCCGGGCCGGTGAGCGCTTCCTCGCCTGCCCAGCGGGAGAGCAGCCACCACAGCAGTACAAGCCCCGCCAGCAGGGCGAGGCTATCGCCGTAGCGCTTCCAGGCCGGCGCGCGCTCGGTCATCGCGCAAGGCCCCGGCGGCGCAGCATGCGCTGCTCGATCGTGTGCAGCACCATGTTCACCGCCGTGACGCTGACCAGGATGAACAGCATCAGCGCATACATCTTCGGCGTGTCAAAGTTGTTGTAGGCGTAGGAGATCGCGAAGCCGAGCCCCGCACCGGAGAGGATGAACTCCGAGGCGATCACGCCGATGAAGGAGTAGGCGACCGCGAGCTTTATGCCGGTGAACAGATATGGCGTGGCGGCCGGGAACTTGATCAGCAGCGCGATCGACACGGGGTCCATGCGCGAGAGCCGCGCCACCTTCAGCGCGACACGCGGCACGCGGTCGAGCCCGTTCAGGGTCGCGATGATCATCGCCACCACGCCGAACAGGAAGCCGATCACGATGATCGGCAGGTCGGACATGCCGAAGATCACGATCAGCAGCGGGTAGAATACGAAAAACGGCACCGCGTAGTAGGTCGCGAGCAGCGGATCGAGCGCGCGGCGGAGCCGCGGTGCGGCGTGGATCAGCAGGCCGAGCACAAAGCCGCCGGCGACCGACAGCACGAAGGCGGCGGCAACGTTCGAGAGCGTCTTGACGATGTCGGGCATGATCTCGCCCGAGGCGATCAGACCCCAGAGGGCGCCGGCCATCGCGGTCGGCGGGATGATGGTGTGCCGGCTGACCAGCCCCGCCTGGGTGACGAGTTCCAGTGCCGCGATCGCGCCGAGCACGATTGCGATGCGGATCCAGCCGGCGCGGGTCATCGCACCCCGCCGAGCGCCTTCAGGCTCTCGGCGCGCAGGGATGACCACAGCCGCGCGGTGACCTCGCCGAAGGCAGTGTCGGAGACGATGGTGGAATCACGATCATGCGGCCAGCCCGTGGCGACCATGTCGATGAAACGCCCGGGCCGTGCGCTCATCACGCCGATCCGGTCGGACAGCATCGCCGCCTCGTCCAGCGCATGCGTGATCAGCAGCACCGTCGCGCCGGTGTCGCGCCAGAGCCGCAGCAGCTCGTCGCCCATCAGCAGGCGCGTCTGCTGGTCGAGCGCGCCGAACGGCTCATCGAGCAGGATCAGCCGCGGTTCGAGCACCAGCGTGCGCGCGATGCAGACGCGCTGGCGCATCCCGCCCGAGAGCTGCGCCGGATAGGCGCGCGCGAAGCCCGTCAGCCCCATGAAGCGCAGCGCGTGATCGACGCGGCGCGCGGTCTCGGCGCTGTCCATGCCGGCGCGGCGCAGGCCGAAGGCGACATTGTCCCAGACCGAGAGCCAGGGGAACGACGCGTCCTCCTGGAACACCACGCCCACGCCGTCGGGCGGGCTGGCGCGGACCTCGGTGTCCTCGAAGGTCACCGAGCCCTCGGTCGGCGCCGAGAGCCCGGCGAGAATTTCGAGCAGCGTCGACTTGCCGCAGCCCGAGGGGCCGACGACCGCGAAGAACTCGCCGCGCGCGAGATCGAGGTCGAGCGGGCCGAGCGCATGCACCGGCGCCTGGCCGCGATCAGGTGGCGGAAAGATCCGCGTCACCCCGTGCAGCGTCGCATGCGCGGAGCCGGCCCGGGTGCCCGGGCCGGCCATCGTCGCGACCGTCAACCCGTCGCCTGAAGGTCGGGTGGCAGGAAGCTGCGATCGACCAGCGGTGTCCAATCGATCGGCCCGTCCACCTCGCCGATGATGCGCAGGCCCTCGACCATGTTGTCGAGTGCCTTGGTGTCGATGTTGCCGCGGCTCCAGTAGCCGACATCGACCATGTTCTTCACCGCGCGCACGCCGAGCTCGCGCGGCAGTTCGTAGGCCTCGGCGAAGAGCTTCCCGCCCTCCTCGGGATTGGCGTAGAGGAAGTCGACCCCCTTGCGACGCCCGGCGATGATCGCGCGGAGCTTGTCGGGCTGCTCGCGGATGAACTGCGTCGTCGTGATGCCGACGGTCTGCGTCATCGGCGGCAGCACGTCCTTGACGAAGAACAGCGGCCGCCAGCGCGCATGATCGCGCGCCCAGATCGGGTCCATGATCGGTGCGGCCTGCACGCCGCCCTGGCGCAGCGCGGTGAGCCCGGCGCCGATGCCACCGGTGCTGATGCGCTCGACCTTGTTCAGGTCCACGCCCGAGGCCGTGAGCGACATGATCACCAGCATCTCGGTGACCGATTTCGGGCTGGTGTAGGCGATCCTCTGGCCCTCGAGATCCTTGATCGTGCGGATCGGGCTGTCGGGCGTGGTGACCCAGAGGATGTCGGCGACCGTTGCGGCGCCGGCATTGACGATCTTGATGTCGAGACCCTCGCGCGCCGCGGCGACGGCGGCGGCGAGCGACACCTCGCCATAGGGCAGGCCGCCGGCGAGCACGTTGCGCACGGTGGTGCCGCCGCCCTTGCTGGTCAGGATGCCGGTGATGTTGACGCCGGCTTCGCGGAAGAAGCCCTTCTCCATCGAGACCGCATAGGGCGCGCCGTACATCAGCACGCCCCAGTGGGTGACGGAGATCTCCTCGCCGCGGCCCTGGGCGGCGACGGGCAGGGCAAGGGGTGCGAGGGCCGCGCCGGCGACCAGGCCGCGGCGTCCGATCGTGATGCTCATCAGGTCCTCCCTTCGGCCGTGCGCTGCATGCCGGCCCTGGCCGCTACAGGTAGGGCGGGTCGCACGGCAGGGCAAGCGCGTGGCTCAGTCGGGAAGCCGCACCAGCAGCTTGCCGAAATTCCTTCCTTGCAGCAGGCCGATGAAGGCTGACGGGGCCGCGTCGAGCCCCTCGACCACATCCTCGCGGTACTTGAGCCGCCCGTCGCGCAGCATGGGTGCGGCAAGCGCGCGCCACTCGCCCAGCCGCTGCCACTGGTCGGAGACGATGAAGCCCTGGATGCGCAGGCGCTTGCGCACGACGGGGCCGAGATTGGGTCCCGCCAGCGGATCGGCGTCGTTGTACTGCGCGATCATCCCGCACATCACCATGCGGCCGAAATCGTTCAGGCGCGGGAACACCGCCGCCTGCAAGGCACCGCCGACATTCTCCCAGTAGACGTCGATGCCGTTCGGGCAGGCGCGGTCGAGCGACCCGGCCAGATCGCCGGCACGGTGATCGATGCAGGCATCGAAGCCGAGCGTCTCGGTGACGAAGCGGCACTTCTCGGCGCCGCCCGCGACGCCGACCACGCGGCTTCCGGCGAGCCTGGCGATCTGCCCGGCAACCGCGCCCACCGCGCCGGACGCCGCCGAGATCACCACCGTCTCCCCCGCCTTGGGCTGGCCGATGTCGCTCATCCCGACATGCGCTGTCAGCCCCGGCATGCCGAGCACACCGAGCGCGGTGGAAATCGGCGCCTCGGCCGGATCGAGCTTGAGCAGCTGCTTGCCCGGCATGACCGAATGCGTCTGCCAGCCGAATCCGCCGAGCGCGATGTCGCCGGGCGCGAAACGCGCGTCGCGCGAGGCGAGGACGCGCCCGACCGTGCGGCACTCGACGACGCCGCCGATCGGCACCGGAGCGGCGTAGGACTTCGCCTCCGAGAGCCGGCCGCGCTGATACGGATCGAGCGAGAGGTAGAGATGCTTCAGCACCACCTCGCCCGCGCCCGGTTCGGGCACGGGGACATCCTCGAAGGTGAAGTCGTCCGGCGTCGGCATGCCGACCGGTCGGCGCTTCAGCACGATGCGGCGGTTCGTTTCAGTCATGCGTCCTCCTTCGGATCGACCGGTGCGGTCCGGACTCTGTGCGGCCGGGTGGTTGGCCTCATTGGAACGACGTGTCGTAGAGCAACGCGTCGAGCCCGGCGAGGACCGAGACCACGACACCGATCAACCCCGCCAGCTTCAGCACGACGCCGAGCGCGGTGCCCAACACGCTGTCAGCCGTCCCCTCCCTCCCCGGATGTGGGGTGCCATAGACGATGCCGCCGATCACCCGACCGACGACGTAGGGTGCCATGCCCGTCAGCCGGCTTCCCCAGATCACCATCGCGACCGAGGCGCAGAGGACCACAACAGCGGTGCCCCACCCTTGCGCGCGGATCAACTGGTAGAGGGCGACGAGCAGATGCCAGGACTGCACCACAGCCCACCAGACGCCAAGGATGATCGTCCGGAACACGACCTCGAGGTGGAGCTCCTCGTAGAGCAGCACGAGCACGGTCCAGAACTGGACGAGCAGCCACCAGATGGAGCTGAGAATGGCCAGGATGATGTCGTCCATCGGGCGGCAGTCCCTCCCCTCGTGTCCAGATCCGATCTGCGCCGCGCGCAGCTCAACCAGGCCAGGCTGTCCCGATCGGATCCAGCACCGTGGCCGGTCTCGGTCACGTGCTCGTCGTCATGGCAAGCTCGACCGCGATCAGGTCGAGTGCGGCGAAGCCGACGGACTTGAACACGGTGATGTCGTCAGGGCGGCGCGGCGGCGGGCCGTCGCGCACCAGCTCGGCGAGGTCGGCGACGATGGCCTGCTCGCCGATCAATCCTGCCTTGATCGCCTGCGCGACCTCGCCACCCTTCACCAGGGCCGATGCGCGGTCGTCGGCGAACACCCGCGCGCGCGGCATCAGCGCGGGCTCGGCCTCGGCCATCGCGGGGGTGAAGGCGCCGACCAGCGAAAGATGGGTGCCCGAACGCACCGCATCGGCGGGGATGATCGGCGCGGCCGCGGTGGTGGCGGCGACGATCGTGTCGGCCTCGGCGATCGCCGCGTCGAGATCGGGCGCGGTGGCGGCGTCGATGCCCTCCGCGCGCAGACCCGCGGCCAGAAGCTCGGCCTTCGCGGGCGTGCGGCCCCACACCAGCACGCGCTTCAGGGTCGGCTGGGCGGCGAGATGCGCGCGCGCGAGCGCCGGTGCGAGCGCGCCAGTGCCGATCACCAACAGCGTCGCGCAGTCGGGGCGGGCGAGCAGAGCCGCGCCGAGCGCCGAGGCCGCCGCCGTGCGCCGCACCGTCAGCACCACGCCGTCAAGGATCGCGCGCAGCCGCCCGTCGCGCTGGTCGAACACGGTCACACTCGCATCGAGCGCCGGCCGGCCGGCTTCGGCGTTGCGCGGATAGACGGTGACGAGCTTCACCACCATCAGGCCGCTCTCGCGCCATGCGGGCATCAAGAGCAGCGCATCGCCTTGCCCGGTGGGATCGAGGATGAGCCGCGGCGGCGAGGCAAGCTTCTCGGCGAGGCGATCGCGGAGCGCCGCGATCAGCGCGGGATACGGCGTGAGGCGCTGCAGCGTGGGTCCGTCGATGACGCGCATCGGCGCAGGATGCGCGGCGGCTTCCCGACCGTCCACCCGCGCGGCAGAGTGCCCCCATGAGCGGGCGGTTCGACGTGGTGATCGTGGGTGGGGCGGCCATGGGCGCCTCGGCCGCCTGGCATCTCGCCTGCGATCTCGGCTTCGCCGGCCGCGTGCTGGTGCTCGAGAAGGACCCGTCCTACGCGCGCGCCGCAACCGCGCTGTCCGCCAGTTCGATCCGGCGGCAGTTCTCCACCGCGATCAACGTCCGCGTCTCGGGCTACGGCGTCGCGGTGCTGCGCGAGGCGCCGGCGCGGCTGGGGATCGATGCGTCGTTCCGCGAGGGTGGCTATCTGTTCCTGGCGAGCGAGGCGGGGCGGGAGACGCTGGCGGCGAACCACGCGGTGCAACGCGCGGAGGGCGCCGACGTGGTGTGGCTCGACCCGCCGGCGCTGCGCGCACGGTTCCCCTGGCTGGAGACGGAGGGCCTTGTCGCCGGCACCTGGGGGCGAACCGGGGAAGGTTGGTTCGACGGCTTCGGCGTGATGCAGGCGATGCGCCGGGCCTCGCGCGCGGCGGGGGTGGTGTGGCGCACGGCGGCGGTGACAGCGATCGACGCGCCGGGCGGCCGCGCAACCGGCGTGCGGCTGGCGGACGGCACCACGATCGAGGCCGGCACGGTGATCGTCACCGCGGGTACCGCCACCGCCGACCTGCTGCGGCCCTTCACCGACCTGCCGGTGCGCCGGCGCAAGCGGCTGATCTTCTACATCCGCACGCCCGCCGCGCTGCCCGCGTGTCCGCTGCTGATCGACCCGACGGGCGTCTATATCCGCCCCGAGGGCGAGGGGTTCATCTGCGGCACCGCGCCGCCGCCAGAAGACGACCCGGACGTGGCCGAAGACGATTTCGATGTCACGCCCGAGTTCTTCGAGGCGCGGGTCTGGCCGGTGCTCGCCGCGCGCATTCCGGCGCTGGAACAGCTGCGCATGGAGCGCGCCTGGGCGGGGCACTATGACCTGAACACCGCCGACCACAACGCGCTGGTCGGGCCCGTGCCGGGCGTGACGGGGCTGCTCGCGGCCTGCGGATTCTCGGGCCACGGCATTCAGCAGGCGCCGGCGATCGGGCGCGGGCTGGCGGAACTCGCCGCGCTCGGCCGGTACGTGGCGCTGGACCTCACGCCGCTCGCGCTCGGGCGGCTGGCCGAAGGGCGGCTGGTGCTGGAGCGCAACGTCGTCTGAGGCGGTCTGAAGGTCCGTCTCGGCTCTCATGGGGAACCCGCGGTGCGACGCAGGAGCAGCATGACGCAAGCGGCCTCGCTCGGCCCAGGGCCGTTCGGGCGCCTGCCCGCACCCCTGTCCCATGGACAGGGGTGCGTCAGGTATCGCCTCGCCGCGCCCGCGGTCGCTGGAGCAGGGCAACGAGGCCGAGCAGCAGCAGCGCCGGGACGTACACTATCTCCTTCGGCGGCCGCTCGGCAGACGGCACCAGCACCGCGGTGGCGTGCCAGCCGAACTCGACGCCGAACCGCTCCGCCGGGCTGCCGAACGCGACATCCGTGATGTTCACCTGCTCGCCGACCGCCGCGACCCCGAGCCCGACCCCGCGCAGCCGCTGAGCAGCCGGGCCGGTCTCGCCCAGGCGGAACATCACCACCTTGCTGACGTCGCGCCCGTCCATGTCCACGCCCTCGACGCGCATCCGCAGGAAGCCCTGTGCGGGCACCTCCTCAACCACCTGCAACAGGGCGCGCGCGGGAAGCTCGTCGTATTCGGGCATGATCTGGTCCAGGAAGAAGCCCGGCCGGAACAGCATGAACGCGACCAGCAACAACAGCGCGCTCTCGTGCAGCCGGCTGCGCGCGAGGAAGTAGCCCTGCGTGCCGGCGGCGAACACCAGCATCGCGACGATGGCGCTGAGCACCACTACCAGAAGGTGCCAGATGCTGCCGATGCCGATCAGCAGCAGCTCGTAATTGAACACGAAGATGAACGGTAGCGCGACCGTGCGCAGGCTGTAGTAGAACGCCTGAATGCCGGTCTGGAGAGGATCGCCGCGCGACACCGCCGCCGCGGCGAACGAGGCGAGCCCCACGGGCGGTGTCACGTCGGCCATGATGCCGAAATAGAAGACGAACAGGTGCACCGCGATCAGCGGCACGACCAGCCCCGACTGCGAGCCGAGTTCCACCACCACCGGCGCCATCAGCGTCGCGACAATGATGTAGTTGGCGGTGGTCGGCAGGCCGAGGCCGAGGATCAGGCTGATCAGCGCGGTCAGCACCAGCATCAGCATCAGGTTGCCGCCGGACAGGTACTCGACGAGCTCGGTCATCACCAGGCCGATGCCCGTCAGCGCTACCGTGCCGACAATGATGCCGGCGGCTGCGGTCGCAACCCCGATGCCCACCATGTTGCGCGCGCCGGCGACCAGACCGTCCACCAGCTCGACGAGACCGATCGTCACCGCGCGGCCGTACGCGCCCTGGCCGCGGAACAGCGCCAGGATCGGCCGCTGCGTGATCAGGATGAACACCATGAACGCGACCGCCCAGAACGCCGAGAGCCCGGGCGAGAGCCGCTCGACGATCAGCGTCCAGATCAGCACCACCAGCGGCAGCAGGAAATGCAGGCCGCTCAGCAGAGTCGGGCGCACTGCCGGCAGCTGGCTGAGCGGCGCCTGCGGATCATCCATCGTCAGTTCCGGCACCTGTGCGGCGATCAGCAGCAAGGCGAGATAGGCGGCCAGCACGAACCCAGCGATCATGAGGTTCGCCGCCGGCCCAAACACGTCGCGCGTCCAGCCGATGCCGTAATAGATCGCCCCGGCCAGGATGATCAGGCTGCACACGGTGATGCCGAAGCCGAGCAGGGACTGCACCAGCGTGGTCTGCTCGCGGCGCGGCAGGCCGCTCATGCCCATCTTCAGTGCCTCGAGATGCACGATGTAGAGCAGCGCGATGTACGAGATCACCGCCGGCAGGAAGGCGTGGGTGATCACCTCGACATAGGGAATCCCGACATACTCGACCATCAGGAACGCGGCCGCGCCCATCACAGGCGGCATGATCTGCCCGTTCACCGAGCTCGCCACCTCCACCGCGCCGGCCTTCTCCGCGCTGAAGCCGACCCGTTTCATAAGCGGTATGGTAAAGGTCCCGGTGGTCACAACGTTGGCGATCGAGGAACCGGAGATCAGCCCCGTCAGCCCCGAGGCCACCACCGCGGCCTTCGCGGGCCCGCCGCGCATGTGGCCGAGCAGCGAGAACGCCACCTGGATGAAGTAGTTGCCCGCGCCCGCCTTCTCTAGCATCGCGCCGAACAGCACAAACAGGAACACGAAGCTGGTCGAGACGCCGAGCGCGATGCCGAACACGCCTTCGGCGGTGAGCCATTGCTGCGACATCGTGCGGCTGAACGAGGCGCCGCGATGCGCGATCATGTCGGGCATGTAGGGGCCGGCAAAGGTGTAGATCAGGAACACCACCGCGATCGTGGTCAGCGCCGGGCCAAGCGAGCGCCTGGTCGCCTCGAGCAGCAGCACCATGCCGCATCCCGCCGTGACGAGGTCGAACAGCGTCGGCGCGCCGGGGCGGTGCGAGAGTTCCACGTAGAAGATGAACAGATAGAGCGAGCTGAGCGCGCCGGCGAGTGCCAGCACCCAGTCGATCTGCGGGATGAGCGTGCGCGGCACGGGGCGGAACGCGGCCCAGGCGACCACGAGCAGCGTCGCGCCGACGGCTCCGAAGATCAGCGGATTGTCGGTGCCCGCCATCGCCTGCATCGCCGCCCGGCCGAGCAGCGCCAGGCCGGCGAGCAGGTAGAGCACGGCGAAGACCGGAACCCTACGCGCATGGCCGACCAGACCGGGGAATGACAGGAAGGCGAGGAACAGCGCGAAGGCGAGATGGATCGCACGCGCCTGGGTGTCGTTGAAGATCAGGACGTGGAACCAGAACGGCAGCGGCGAGGCGATCCAGAGCTGGAACAGTGACCAGCACAGCGCCGCGGTGTAGATCACCCGCCGCGGCGTGCCATGAAGCTCGCGCGCGCCGGTGTCGGCCTGTGCCGCCAACTCCTGCGCGGCGGCCTGCGCCGCTGCCTCGTCCCCTCGCGCGCGCTCGTCCATGGGACGCTCGTATCTCTCAGCCGGCCGATGGGCTGGGCTGGGTCCACCGGGGTGGCATGCGTTCGGGCCCGCGCGGCGCGGGCCGGGCCGGGCCGGGCGCGGCCGGATCTTGGCACGGCGCTACCGGAGCAGGCCGGCCTCGCGATAGTACCGCTCGGCACCCTCATGAAGCGGCGCGCTCAGGCCGTCGCGCACCATGGTCTGCCGGTCGAGCACGGCGAAGGCCGGGTGCAGACCCTTGAACGCGTCGAAGTTCGCGAACACGGCCTTCACCACCTGATAGACGGCGTCAGCCGGAGTGCGCGTCGAGGACACCACCGTCGCGCCGACGCCGAAGGTATGGATGTCCTCCTTCTGCGTCGTGTACATGCCGGCGGGCAGCGTCGCCTTGAAGTAGTAGGGGTGGTCGGCGACCAGCTTGTCGATCGCCGGTCCTGTGACCGACACCAGCACCGCGCCGCAGGTGGCCACCGGCTCGGCGATCGATCCCGTGGGATGGCCGACCGTGAACAGGATCGCATCGACCCGGTTGTCGCACAGCGCCTGAGCCTGTTCGCGCGAGGGCAGTTCGGAGGCGAGGGCGAAGTCGCTCATCGTCCAGCCCAGCGCGCGCATCACGACCTCGACGGTGCCGCGCTGTCCTGAGCCCGGATTGCCGACATTCACGCGCTTGCCCTTGAGATCCTGGAACGTGCGGATGCCCGATTCCGGCCGCGCGACCACGGTGAAGGGCTCCGGATGCAGCGAGAACAGCGCGCGCAGCTCCTTGTCAGCGCCCGACTCCTGGAAGCGGTCGCTGCCATGATAGGCGTGGAACTGCCAGTCGGACTGCACCACGCCGATATCGAGCTCGCCCTGGCGGATCGCGTTCAGGTTGAACACGGAGCCGCCGGTGCTCTCGGCCGAGCAGCGGATCCCGTGCTCGCGCCGTCCCTGATTCACCAGGCGGCAGATCGCACCGCCGGCGGGGTAGTACACCCCCGTCACGCCACCCGTGCCGATCGTGACGAAGCGCTGCTGCGCGTCGGCGGGTGCTGGCGTCGCGGCGCTGAGGGCCGCGCCGATTGCGATCGCAGCCGTCATTGTTACGATCTTGCTCATCATAGCCCCTCCCTTTGGCGTTCTGCTGCGCCACCGATCCATGAGGCAGTCCACCGGCTGCCGCCGCTCCCGATCGGGCATGGCCACGTCGGGCCCGGCGTCCGGATCGAGGCGCTACGTCCCAGGACTATGCCGACTGGCCAAAGAGCGCGTCAACGCAACCGTGCCGCTCCGCTGGTGTCCCAGGATGACCCGTCCGACCAGAAGCCGCGCGGCAGGACACCCGCGGGGGCCAAGGGGCCCGCGAAGCTGGCCCTCGGGCCAGCGAAGCCATCGAACCCAGCCCCTTGCCCCCGCACCCCCAATCCCATGACCTCGCACCACGACCCTTGCCGCCCGCCGGACAACCCACCCATATCGAGGCCATGGATGCCGCCACCACCAGCCTGCGCCTCTCCGTCAACGGCGAAGCGCGCGCCTTCCCAAGCCCGCTCACCGTCGCAGGGCTGCTCGCCGCGCTGACCCTCGACCGGCGCAAGGTGGCCGTCGAACGCAACCTTGAGATCGTGCCGAAATCGGCGTTCGAGACCACCGTGCTCGCCGAGGACGACCGGATCGAGATCGTCCACTTCATCGGCGGCGGCGACCTCACGCCGCCGGCCGAGGACGGCTGGACCGTCGCCGGCCTTACCTTCCGCTCGCGCCTGATTGTCGGCACCGGCCGCTACAAGGACCTGCCGGAGACGGCAGCCGCGATCAATGCCTCGGGCGCCGAGATCGTCACCGTCGCCGTGCGCCGCGTGAACCTCTCCGACCCCTCGGCGCCGATGCTGCAGGACCACGTGCCGCCCGACCGCTACACCTATCTGCCGAATACCGCCGGTTGTCACACGGCGGAGGATGCGATCCGCACGCTCCGCCTCGCCCGCGAGGCCGGCGGCTGGAACCTGGTGAAGCTGGAAGTGCTGGGGCCCCCGCCGACCCTCTATCCCGACATGCAGGAGACCCACCGCGCGCTCGACGTGCTGGTGAAGGACGGGTTCCAGGTGATGGTCTATTGCGTCGACGATCCGGTGGCGGCGAAGCGGCTCGAGGAGCAGGGCGCGGTCGCGATCATGCCGCTCGGTGCGCCGATCGGCTCGGGGCTCGGCATCCAGAACAAGGTGACGATCCGGCTGATCGTCGAGCAGGCGAAGGTGCCGGTGCTGGTGGATGCCGGCGTCGGCACCGCCTCGGACGCCACGATCGCGATGGAACTTGGCTGCGACGCGGTGCTGATGAACTCCGCGATCGCGCACGCCAAGGATCCGGTGCGGATGGCGCGCGCGATGAAGGCCGCGATCGAGGCCGGGCGCGAGGCCTATCTCGCCGGGCGGATGGCACGCAAGCTCTACGCTGACCCGTCGAGCCCGCTTGCAGGGCTGATCTGACCTGCCGCGTCAGGGACGGGGCAGGACGATCACGGTCACGACCACCTGGCCGTTGACCGCAGCCCCCTGCCAGACCCCGCGCGTGGCGACGGTGAAGCTGTCCGATCCGGCGAAGCCCGGACGGGGCGTGTAGGCAACGCCGTTGCCAGTCGCCGTCGCCGTGCCGTTCGACGGAGCGCGGGTGAGCTCCGCGGCCTCGTAGGGCACGCGTTGCGGGTCTGTGCGCATCCAGTAGGTGATGCGGCAGGCTTCGCCCGTATTGACGACACGCATCGTTGTGCTCGCCCCGCCCGGCTGCGTCATGCCGCGGAAGGCGGCCACCTCGCAGGGCCGCGCGCCTTGGCCGAAACCCGTTGCCGACGCGACAACGGAAATGAGCGCGGCGGCTGCCGCGCAGACGATACGATTGATGATTATTGAACCCCCAATCGAAGAACGCTCCTGGAAAACAACTCAGACGCACCCCGCAACTCGTGACAATTTGGAGACGGAGCGGGCGGGGAACCGCGCGCGGCAGGACGCGTTCCGTGCCCGGAGGCTCCGGACCCAGCATGCCACGCGCCGCACCCCTCGCACTCGAACCCGCCGGTCCGGCCGTCACCCGCACACTGGTCGGGCTGGCGATCGTGCTCGCCGGGCTGCACGTCGGGCGCGACATCCTGATCCCGCTTGCCCTCGCGCTTCTGCTCTCGGTCGCACTGGTGCCGGTCGCGCGTGCGCTCGAACGCATCGGCATCCCGCGCGTGGTCGCGGCGCTGAGCGTGGTGCTGCTCGCCGCTGTCGCCTCGCTGCTGTTCATTGCGCTGCTGGCCACCGAGGCGGTGGCGCTCGCCGCCTCGCTGCCAGCCTACGAGGCCAACCTGCGCGCCAAGGTGCGCGCGCTGGGCGATGGATCGGCGGTGTTCGGCCCGCTCCTCGAAATGCTGCGCGGGCTGACGGCCGAGCTCGGCGGGCAGGGGCGCTTCACGCCGCTGCCGGTCGCGTCGGAGGCCGCCCCCGCGCCGAGCCCGCAGCGCATCGCCGGCGATGCGCTGCGGCTGATGCTGACCCCGCTCGCCACCGGCGTGATCGTGCTGCTGTTCGCGAGCTACCTGATGCTTCAGCGTAACGACATGCGCGACCGGTTCATCCGCCTCTGGGGCGACGGCGACATCCCGCGCGCGACCGCGGCGCTCGGCGAGGCCGGACGGCGGATCAGCCGCTACCTGCTCGGCCAGTTGGTCGTGAACCTGACCTTCGGCGCGCTGATGGCGGGCGGACTCTGGCTGATCGGCATTCCGAACGCCCTGCTCTGGGGCCTGCTCGGCTTCATGCTGCGGTTCATCCCGTTCGTCGGCGGTCCGCTCGGGGCGTTCTTTCCACTGATCGTCTCGCTCGCGGTCGATCCTGGCTGGACTACGCCGCTGATGGTGATCGGGCTGTTCGTCGTGGTTGAGGTGTTCTGCGCCCATGTTCTGGAGGTGCTGCTGAACGCCGCCGCCACCGGACTCTCCCCGCTCCCGCTGGTGATGATCGCTGCGCTTTCCACCGTGATCTGGGGGCCGATCGGGCTGGTGCTCGCGCCACCTTTTGCCGCGTGCCTGCTGATCGCGGCACGCCATGTGCCGCGGCTCGCCAAGCTCGAGCTCCTGCTCGGCCGGGCGCCGGTGCTGGATCCGGCGCAGCGGTTCTACCAGCGGGTGCTCGCCGGCGACCGCCACGAGGCGGCCGAGCTGGCCGAGCGGCTCGCCGACCAGGACGGCGTGGCAGCGACGGTGCGCGCGGTGCTGCTGCCGGCCGCGCGCACGCTGGCGGCGGATCTGCGGCGCGGCGCGCTCGACCATGCGGATGTGGAGCGCGCCTCGCGCGTGCTGGTCTCAGCGGCCGAGGCGCTCCTCGACGAGCCGGAGGCACCGGCCGCAGTGCTGTGTGTCGGCGCCGGCGCCACGCTGGACCAGGCGGTGGCCACGGCCGTCGCCGCCACGCTGGTCGACGAGGGCGTACCCGCGCGCGTGGCGGCGCGCCCGCTCGAGGCCGGTGCGTGCCGGGCCGCCGCGCTGGTGCTGGCGCGCCATGCCTCGCCCCGGCGGGTGCGGCGCGCGGTCGCGCGCCTCAGGCTGGCAGTCGGCCCGGACGTGCCGGTGCTGGTCGTCGCCGAGGGCGAGGCGGAACTCGCCCGCGTCGCCACGGCGGCAGGCGCGCAACTCACCGAGCCCGAAACGATCGGCCGGGCCGTTGGTTCGCTCGCGTCCGCCTGACTGGCCCGGGTATCTCCGCACCTCTGCCCTGCATCCTGCAGGGACGTTTTTTTCCTTCACCTGCCGGGGGATAGCGCGTATATGCGCTGCAGACGCAGCAACGCACGTGCCTCTGGCCCCTCGGGGTTTACGCAACGACGTCAAGCGCTCTGGCCAGCCCGGGCTTCGGCCCGGGATCGCTGGTGTGTTCGACCGTTCCGTTAACCTGGGGTGCGTCGCCTCGACAGGCCGCCCCGCTGGAGTTGAAGGGGAGGCCCGTGCGATGACCCCCAAGATCGCGCGCTTTCTCGAGGATGTGCGTCCCGCGACGCCCTGCCTCGTTCTGGATGTGGACCGCGTGGAGCAGAACTACCGCGTTCTGTCGGCCGTGCTGCCGCTCGCGCGCATCTACTACGCCGTGAAGGCCAACCCCGCCCGGCCGGTGCTGGAGCGGTTGGCCAGGCTCGGCTCGGCGTTCGATGCCGCGTCGTGGGAGGAGATCGAGATGGTGCTCGCGGCCGGGGCCGCGGCGTCGGCGATCTCCTACGGCAACACGGTGAAGAAGGAGAGCGCGATCGCCCGCGCCTTCGCCGCCGGCGTGCGGATGTACGCCTTCGACTCCGAGGAGGAGCTGGAGAAGCTCGCGCGCGCGGCGCCGGGCGCGAAGGTGTATTGCCGTCTGCTGGTCGAGAATGCCGGTGCCGACTGGCCGCTGAGCCGCAAGTTCGGCTGCTCGGTCGAGATGGCGGCCGAGTTGATGCTGCGCGCAAGGGAGCTCGGGCTCGACCCCTATGGGCTATCGTTCCATGTCGGCAGCCAGCAGCGCGACGCGGTGGCCTATGAGGCGGCGGTCGCCAAGGTGGGGATGCTGTTCACCGATCTCTCCGAGCGCGGGGTGAACCTGCGCATGGTGAATCTCGGCGGCGGCTTTCCGGTGCGCTACACCGACGACGTTCCGGGCATCGACCATTTCGCCCATGCGATCATGGGCGCGATGACGAAGGCGTTCGGCAATGCGATCCCCGAGATGGTGGTCGAGCCAGGCCGGTTCATCGTCGGCGATGCCGGGGTCGTTTCGTCCGAGGTCGTGCTGGTGAGCCGCAAGGCGAAGGATGACCCGGTGCGCTGGGTGTATCTCGACATCGGCCGGTTCGGCGGGTTGGCCGAGACCGAGGGCGAGAGCATCCGCTACCGGATGCAGACCACGCGCGATGGTGGGCGCACCGGTCCGGTGGCGATCGCGGGCCCCACGTGCGACGGCGCGGACATCCTCTACGAGAGGACGCCCTATCGTCTGCCGCTGGCGTTGCGTGCCGGCGACCGGCTCGATCTGCTATCGGCCGGCGCCTACACGACGACCTATGCGGCGCAGTCCTTCAACGGATTCCGGCCGCTGTCGGAGCACTACATCTGAGGGGGGTGTTTGAGGGGGGCCTTGCGGCCCCCCGCAATGTTTCTTCGGCCGGTGATGCCGCGCGCCGCCCTGATCCAGTTCGCGCTCGTGGTCGCGATCTTCGGCGCGGCTGCGCCGGTGATCCAGGTGGGGCTTGTCGACGCGACACCCACCTGGTTCGCGTTCTGGCGTGCGTTGCTCTCCACGGCCACGACCGCAGCGCTGGTCGGGTGGCGTGGCGGGTTGTCGGTACCGGCGCGGGCGGACGTGCCGGTCGTGCTCGCCGTCGGCGTCTGCCAGATCGGCGTGTTCTTCGCGCTGCTCCATCTTGCGCTGACTCTGGTGCCGGCCGGGCGCGCGACCTTGCTTGCGTACACGACGCAGCTCTGGCTGGTGCCGATCTCGGCCTTCGCGCTCGGCGAGCGGCCGGGACCGCGGCGGCTTGTGGCCGTCGTGCTGGGGCTCGTCGGCATCATGGTGCTGGCGGACCCGGCGGCGGCGCCGGTCGCGGGTGTGCTGCTGCTGCTCGCGGCATCGCTCTCCTGGGCGGTGGCGATCGCGGTCTTGCGCGCGACCCGTCCGGCGGCGCCGCTCGTGATGTTGCTGCCCTGGCAGTTCGCGCTTGCCGCCGTCGTGCTGCTGCCGGCCGCTGCCGTGCTGGAGCCGGCGGGCGGGGTGACGCTGACGGCGCATTCACTGACCGCGCTCGCGTTCCTCGGCGTGGTTGGCGGGCCGCTCGCGACCTGGGCGGCGAACAGTGTCAGCCGGGCCTTGCCGGCGCTGGTGACCTCGATCGGGTTCCTCGGCGTGCCGCTGGTGTCGCTGGCGCTGTCGGCGCTGTTCCTCGGCGAGGCAGTGACGCTTCGACTCGTGCTGGGTGCCGGGCTGATCCTGGCGGCGCTGGTCGTGCTGGCGGTGCGACGCGCGTTGCCGGCCGCGCCTGGTTCGGGCATCACCGGGCGATGACGATGGCGACTGTCACGCTGGCCGCAACCGAGCAGGGTGAAGGCCCGCCGGTGGTGATCCTGCACGGGCTGTTCGGCTCGGCGCAGAACTGGGGGACCGTGGCGAAGCGGCTTGCGGCGACGCATCGCATGATCGCGGCCGATCTGCGCAACCATGGATCGAGCCCCCACACCGCGGCGATGGACTACCCGGCGATGGCGGCGGATGTCGCGGCGCTGATCGAGGCGCGCGCCGACGGCCGCGCGGCCGTGATCGGCCACTCCATGGGCGGCAAGGTGGCGATGTGGCTGGCGCTCACCCGGCCGGAGCTGGTCGAGCGGCTGGTGGTCGTTGATGTCGCGCCGGTGTCGTACCGCCCCGCGCTTCAGGCCTACGCCGCGGCGATGCGCGCGCTGCCCCTGCGCGCGGGCATGCGCCGGGCGGAGGCGGATGCGGCGCTGGCGCCGGCGATCGCAGACCCCGGCGAGCGGGCCTTCCTGCTGCAGAACCTGCAGTTCGACGCGGCGGGCGCGCCCGCGTGGCGGCTCAACCTCGCCGCGATCGAGCCGGCGGTGCCGGTGATCTCCGCCTTTCCCGACCCGCCGGCCGGCGCGCGCTACGCCGGCCCCGCGCTGATCGTCTCGGGCGAACGGAGCGGCTATGTACGCGCCGAGCATCACCCGACGGTGCTGGGGCTGTTCCCACGCGCCGCGTTCGTGGTGGTGCCGGGCGCCGGGCACTGGGTGCATGCCGAGGCGCCCGAGCCGTTCCTGCGCGCGGTCGCGCCGTTCCTCGCGATGCCGGGCTGACGGCCTGACCGCGCCGGCAGCCCCGCGGCGCGAAAGCCAAGGCGGAACGCCGTGCAGCGGAGCCACGTCCCCACCCCTGAGCGGACCGCACCGCGCTGCACCCGCATGGATGGCGCCTGACAACGCGCCCGAGGCGCAGACCGAAGATCCGAAACCGGATTCGGGTTTGCGCGCGGACGGTTCCGGACTATCTCCGCCCCATCACGCCGGGCCGCGTCCGGAGAGCGGCCTCGGCATTCACAGGGATGCCAGGAGGGACCCATGACGAAGTCTCATGTGACGCGCCGCGCCATGCTGGCGGCAACGACCGCCGCGTCGGTGCTGCCGCTCTCCGTCCGCGCCCAGGAGGGCCAGGTGCGGATCGGAGCGATCCTCTCCTCCTCGGGCGGGCTCGCGGCGTTCGTGCCGCCGATCCGCGCCGGGATCATGCTCGCACTCGAGGAGGTCAACGCCGCCGGCGGCGTGCTGAACGGCCAGCGGCTGACGCTGATCGAGGCCGACGACCAGACCAACCCGCAGGTCGGCGTGTCGGTCGCGACCCGGCTGGTGCAGGCCGACACCGTGCCGATCGTCATCGGGCCGATGGCCTCGGGCATCACCATCGCGGTGGCGAACGCGGTGACCATCCCGGCCGGGGTGCCGATCATCTCGCCCTCGGCCACCGCCCCGGCGATCAGCGCGCTCGCCGACAACGACACGGTGTTCCGCACCGCCGTGCCCGACGGGCTCCAGGGCGCGGTGCTGGGCCGCATCACCAAGGCGCGCGGGATCGAGCGGGCGGCCGTGATGGCGATCAACAACGACTACGGCCGCGGCCTCGCCGGCGCGTTCCAGGCCGCGTTCGAGCGCCATGGCGGCAGCGTCACGGCGACGCAGAACTTCGAGGAGAACCGCCCGTCCTACCGCGCGGAGCTCCAGACGCTCGCGGGCCGCGGCAATCCGCAGGCGCTTGTGCTGATCGCCTATCCGGGCTCGGGCGGCAACACGATCCTGCGCAACGCGGTGGAGAACGCGTTCTTCAGCCGCTTCGTGCTGACCGACGGCATGCGCGACCAGGCGGTGGTCCAGGCGGTCGGCGCCCAGCCACTCGCCGGCACCTTCGGCACCGCGCCCGGCACGGCCGCCTCGCCTGAGCGCCGCGCCGCCTACGAGGCCGCCTTCCGCCGCGCCAATCCGGCGATGGACCCGGCCGGCGCCTTCGTCGCGCAGTCCTACGACGCCGCCTATGTCGCCGCACTGGCGATCCAGAAGGCCGGGCGTGCCGACCGCGCGGCGATCCGCGCCGCGCTGCGCGAGGTCGCCAACCCGCCGGGCGAGGCGGTCGGGCCCGGCGAGTGGGCGAAGGCGCGCGGGCTGATCGCCCAGGGCGCGGCGGTGAACTACGAGGGCGCGTCCGGCCCGGTGGACTTCAACGAGGCGGGCGACGCGCAGGGCCGGATCGAGGTGTGGGAGGTCCGCGACGGGCGGATTGCCACGGTCGAGAACGTCTCGGCGTGAGCGGAGGCGCGCCGGGCGCCGCGCCACCTGCCCTCGCCGTCCGGGGACTGACGAAGCGCTTCGGCGGCTTCGTCGCCCTAGACGCTGTTTCGCTCGATGTACCGGAGGGCTCGATCACTGGGCTGATCGGGCCGAACGGTGCAGGCAAGACGACGCTGTTCGCGACCGTCGCCGGGTTCCTGCCGCCTGACGAGGGCACCGTGATGTTGCGAGGCCAGGACGTCACCGCGGCCCCACCCTGGCGGCTGCACCGGGCGGGGCTCGCGCGCACCTTCCAGATCCCCCGCCTGTTCGCCCGCATGACGGTGCTCGAGAACCTGATGGTCGCCGCGCCCGACCAGTCCGGCGAGCGTCTGCCCCTGCCCTGGATCGCGCGGGCGCGGATCGCCCGCGAGGAGGCCGCGCTTGCCGAACGTGCGCAGGCGGTGCTCGCGCGGCTCAACCTCGCGGCCCTCGCGGAGGCGCCGGCGACCGCGCTCTCGGGCGGGCAGAAGAAGCTCGTCGAGCTCGGCCGCGCGCTGATGAGCGGGGCGAGCCTGATCCTGCTCGACGAGCCGGCGGCCGGGGTGAACCGCACCCTGCTCCGCGAGATCGCTGCGACGATCGCGCGCCTCAACCGCGAGGACGCGATCACCTTCCTGGTGATCGAGCACGATCTCGACCTGGTCGCCGAGCTCTGCGATCCGGTGCACGTGCTCGCCGAGGGGCGCGTGATCGCCTCCGGAACGATGGCCCAGGTACGGAACGATCCGGTGGTGGCCGAAGCCTATCTCGGCATGGCGATCGCGCCGGCCGACTGAGATGGCGCTGCTCGAGGTGCGCGGGGTGGTCGGCGGCTACGGCGAGGCCGACATCCTGCACGGCGTCGATCTCGCGGCGGCCGCGGGCGAGATCGTGGTGATCGTCGGCGCGAATGGCGCGGGCAAGTCCACGCTGATGAAGGCCGTGGCAGGGCTGGTGCGCGTGCGCGCGGGCGGGATCGTGTTCGGGGGTGAGGCGATCGCGAACGCTCCGTCCGAGACGATGATCCTGCGCGGGCTGGCCTATGTGCCGCAGGAGCGCAACGTCTTCCCCTCGCTCACGGTGGAGGAGAACCTGGCAATGGGCGCCTATGCGCGGCCCGCCGAGACCGAGGCCGGGATCGCGCGCGTGCTGGCGCTGTTCCCCGATCTCGCGGCGAAGCGGCGCGTGGCGGCGGGGCGGCTTTCGGGCGGGCAGCGCCAGATGGTGGCGATCGGCCGGGCGCTGATGCTGGAGCCGCGGCTGATCATGCTGGACGAGCCGACCGCGGGTCTCTCTCCAAGATTCTGCGCGCTGATCTTCGAGCAGGTGGAGGCGATCGCGCGCCAGGGCGTGGGCGTGCTGATGGTGGAGCAGAACGCGCGACCCGCACTTGCGATCGCCGATCGCGGCGTGGTGTTGGCGATGGGCCGCAACCGCGCGACCGCCCCGGGGCCGGCGCTGCTCGCCGATCCCGAGATCGGCCGGCTGTTCCTGGGGGGGTGAGCGCTTCGATGCTCGACCTCGTCAACTTCTACCTCGTCCCCGGCCTGGTGCTCGGCGCGATCTACGCCATGTCGGCGACCGGGCTGAGCCTCGTCTATGGCGTGATGCGCTTCGCCCATTTCGCCCATGGGGACCTGATGGCGTTCGGCGCCTACGCCGCGCTGGCAGCGGTCACGGGCCTCGGGATCAGCCCCTGGGCGGCGATTCCGTTCGCCGCCGCCGCGACCGTGCCGGTCGCACTCGCGGCCGACGCGCTGTTCTACGACCGGCTGCGCCGTAGCCTGCCCGCCGTGCTGCTGATCAGCAGCTTCGGCACCGCGCTGATGATCCGCGCCAGCCTCTACCTGGTGTTCGGTCCGACCCCGACCGGCTACGGCGCGGCTCTGACACCGCCGCTGCTGATCGGCGCGGTCCGCATCCAGCTCCGCCATCTCTGGATCATCGCCGGCACCGTGCTCGCGGCACTCGCGCTCCATCTGCTGCTGTCGCGCACCCGCGCCGGACGGGCGATGCGTGCGATGGCCGACGATCCCGATCTCGCGCGCATCACCGGCGTCAACGTCGCGCAGGTGATCCGGCTCACCTGGACGGTCTCGGCGGTGCTGGTCGCGATCGCCGGGGTGTTCCTCGGCATCGACACGCAGCTCACGCCGGGGATGGGGTTCAACGTGCTGCTCGCCTCCTTCGCCGCGGCGATCCTGGGCGGGATCGGCCGGCCCTGGGGTGCGGCGTTGGGCGGGGTGCTGCTCGGGCTCGCGGAAGAACTCTCGTCGTTCCCGCTGCTCGACGGCGCACCGCTGCTCTCCCCCGCCTACAAGACCGGTGTCGCCTTCGCGGTGCTGGTGCTGACGCTGATTCTGCGCCCGCAGGGGCTGTTCAGGGGGATGGGCTGATGGACGCGCTGCTCTATGCCGCGACCCTGCTGACGCTGGCCGCGATCTACGCGGCGTTGAGCCTCGGGCTCAATCTGCAATGGGGGCTCACGGGGCTGATGAACTTCGGCGGCCTCGCCTTCGTCGCCGCCGGCGCCTACACCGCGGCCCTGCTGACCGCGGCGCCGAGTGCCACGCATCTCGGCGGGTTCGGCGTGCCATGGTGGCTCGCCTGGCCCGCGGGCGCGCTCGCCGCGGCGCTGCTGGCACTGCCGGTGGGCGCGGTGTCGCTGCGGGTCCGCACCGACTATCTCGCGATCGCGACCATCGGCATCGCCGAGATCGTGCGCCTGGTCGTGCGCAACGAGGACTGGCTGACCGGCGGGCCGCTCGGCGTCAGCACCATTCCGCGCCCGTTCGAGTCGTTCGGCCAGCCCTGGGCGCCGGTGGCGTTCCTCGCACTCGCCTGCGCCGCCGTCGCCGGCCTCTACGCGCTCGCCGAGGCGACGGCGAACAGCCCGTTCGGCCGCAGCCTGCGCGCCGTGCGCGACGACGAGGAGGCGGCCAAGGCGGTGGGCAAGAACCCCGCCCGGCTGCGCGTGCAGGCATTCGTGCTGGGTGCCGCCTTCATGGGGCTCGGCGGCGCGATGATGGCGGCGTTCTTCAAGTTCATGAGCCCCGAGGCGCTCGAGCCCGTGACCGTCACCTTCGTCGTCTGGGTGATGCTGATCGCCGGCGGCTCGGGCAGCAACACGGGTGCGGTGATCGGCGCGGTCGCGGTCTGGGGCGTGTGGGCCGCCACCGACTGGCTGGCGGCGCAGCTGCCGGGCGAACTCGCCACGCGCGCGGCCTATGTGCGGCTGTTCCTGATCGGGTTGGCACTCCAGGTGATCCTGATCGCGCGGCCGCAGGGGCTGATCGGCGAGCGGATCGGCGCTCAGCGATAGAGCGCGTCGCGCAAGCTGAGCGTCAGCTCCGGCACGTAGGTGATCACGCCGAGGCAGACGATCACCGCGAGGATGAACACCGGCAGGTAGCGCATCATCTTGTCGATGCCGGTGTCCGCGACCTGCGCAGCGGCGAACAGGTTCACCCCGAAGGGCGGCGTGACCATGCCGAGGGCCAGGTTCACCACCATGATGGTGCCGAAATGCACCGGATCGATGCCGAACTGCGCCGCCGCGGGCTGCAGGATCGGGCCGAGCACGATGATCGAGGCCGAGGTTTCGATGAACATTCCGACCACGAACAGGAACAGGTTCACCCCGAGCAGGAACCAGGCGGGCGAGCCGAAGGTCGCGACGAGCCAGCCCGCCATCTGATCGGGGATGCCTTGGCGGTTCAGGAGCCACGAGAACACACCGGCCGTGGCGATGATGAACATGATCACCGAGGACGTGATCGCCGACTTGCGGAACACCGGGTAGAGGTCGCGCGGACGGAGCTCGCGATAGATCACCAGCCCGACCAGCAGCGCGTAGCAGACCGCGATCACCGACGCCTCGGTCGGCGTGGTGATGCCGCCATAGATCCCGCCCAGCACGATCACGGGCATCAGCAGCGCGAACAGCGCGTTGCGCGTGGCGGGCAGCAGCCCGAGCCGCCCTTCGCCGTCCTGCTTGCCCCAGCCGTTCACGCGGCACCACACCAGCACCACCGTGGACAGCACGGTCGCGATCAGCACACCCGGACCGATGCCGGCGATGAACAGCTCCGGGATCGAGGTCTGGGTCGCGACGCCGTAGAGAATCATCGGGATCGAGGGCGGGATGACGACGCCGAGCTCGGCGGAGGCGGCCTGAAGCGAGCCTGCGAAGGCGGCCGGATAGCCGAGGCGCTTGAGCGCAGGGACCATGATCGCGCCGATCGCGAATGTGGTCGCGACCGAGGAGCCCGAGATCGCGGCGAAGATCATGCAGGTGAGCACGCAGGTCATCGCCAGCCCGCCCTGCACGCCCCCGACGATCGCTCGCGCGAACTCGACCAGGCGGCGGCTGATCCCGCCCACCTCCATCAGGTTGCCGGCGAGGATGAAGAACGGGATCGCCGCAAGCGGAAAGCGATCGAGCGCGACATAGACCTGCTGTGCGGCGACGATCAGCGGGAAGCGGGTGAAAAGCTCGATGCCGGCGATCGCCGCGAGCCCGATCGCCACCGCCACGGGCACGGAGAGCGCGAACAGCACCAGCATGATCGCGAGCATCGTACCGGCCATGGCGCGCTCCTCAGACCTGGCCGGGGACGTCCGGCCGGCGTGGATCGAGCACCGCGGCGACCGCAGCGAGGATCGCGAACACGGCACCCACCGGGATCGCCGCGTAGCCCCAGGCGATCGACACTTCGAGCCCGGCGATGGTCTGGAACCGCACCCGCTCGGCCATCGACCAGCCGAACCAGAACAGCGCGCCGAACAGCACGCAGATGGAAACGACGGTAACCAGCTCGATCGCGAGCCGCACCCGCCCGCGTGCGGCCTGGCGCGCGACATCGATCGCCACCAGCGCGCCGTGGCGGATCGCGCCGGCAACGCCGAGCAGCACCATCCACACCAGCGCCTGGCGCACCAGCGCCTCGGACCACGGGGAGGGTTGGGCGAGCACGAAACGGGTGAACACCTGCCACGCCCCCGCGCCGACCGCGAGCGCGAGCGCGAAACAGGCGGCCGCGAGGGCCGCCTGGGTCGCGATGCGCTCGGCCGCGAGAACGGCGCGGACGAGCGGTCTCATCAGCTGCCGGGCTTCCAGTCGCTGATCCGCTGGAGCAGCGCGGCGTCGAACTGGCGCCGGTACTGCTCGAAGGCCGGCGCGAGCGCGGCCTGGAACGCGGCCGTGTCGACCGTCTCGCGCACCGTCATGCCGCGCGAGCGCAGAAGCGCCACGCCGTCGCGCTCATCGGCCGAGACCTTGTCGCGGTTGGCCTGCACCGCCGCCTTCGCCGCCTCCTGGAACGCTGGCTTGTCGGCCGCGTTCAGCCGGTTCCAGAACGCCGGGTTGCCGATCAGCACCGCCGGCGAATAGACGTGACGCGTCAGCGAGAGGTAGCGCTGCACCTGGTTGAGGTTGTTGGCCACGATCACCGGGATCGGGTTCTCCTGCCCGTCCACCGTGCCCTGCTGGAGGGCGGGGACGAGCTCGCTGAACGCCATCGGCGTCGGCAGCGCGCCGAGCGTCTGGAAGGCGCGCATGTGCACCGGGTTCTCCATGGTGCGGATCTTCAGCCCCTGCACGTCGGCCGGCGTGTTCACCTCGCGCCGCGAGTTGGTGACGTTGCGGAAGCCGTTCTCCATCCAGGCGACACCGATCAGCCCGCGCGGAGTGAACTTCGCCAGCAGATCCTGGCCGATCGCGCTGTCAAGCACGCCGCGCGCGTGGTCGTAGTCGCGGAACAGGAACGGGATGTCGAGCACCAGCGTGTCGGGCACGAAGTTGCCGACGGGGCCCGTGGATGTGATCGTGAACTCCTGCGTCCCGATCTGGGTCGCCTCGATCGCCTCGCGCTCGTTGTCGTTGCGCTGGATGGTAACGCGATAGCGCCCATTGGTCAGCCGCTCGACCGTCTCCTTGAAGGCGATCGCGGCCACGCCGTAGTGGCTGTTGGCTGCAAGCGCGTGGGTCAGGGTCACATTGGTCTGGGCGGCGGCGGGTGCCGCGAGCACGCCAGCGGCGAGGCCGGCCATCAGAATTCGGCGCGTGAGGCGCATCGGACAATCCTCCCTGGATCGTGGATCGGACGGGTTTCCCCGCGGACGGGCGGAACATAGGGGCCGGCGCGCGGATCGGCAACGCGAGTGCCCTGCGCGGAGCGGAGGGGCCGGGGGTTTTGCCCTCCGGCCTTCGGTCACGTCATCGTCGGACGTCGGCTGCTCCGGAGATGCGCGCGGCGCCGCCTCAGGTCGGCCAGGCGCTGGTGATTTCGTGGGGCTTCTTATTCAGCCAGCCGCGCTGATGCAGGCCGCGGCTGACTGCCTGGATGCTGTGCGTGTCCGTCGTGTTGCCCACGAACCCGCCCTGGTCGAGCAGGAAGAAATGCCCGAGATGCCTGCCGAAGTTGCCGACAAAGTCATTCTTGACGGTCAACGAGATGCCATAGGTCAGCCCGGAGCTGTTCGAGCGGAGCGAGCGGACCATTTGCCGGGGCTTGAGGATGTTGAAGGCCGACATCTTGAGATGCGACGTCATGCCCGGGCCGTTGAGTGAGACAAACGGCACCTCGGTCCAGTTGCCGACCACCTGCGCCAGCCCGCCGCCGAGCGAATGCCCGACGATCGAGATCCGCTTGTTGGGATTGTGCTGCTGCGCCCACCGGACCATCGCGAAGGCGGCTCCCGCCATGTTCGGGATCACGTTAACGCCGATCCGCGCATTCGCGGTGTTCTGCGAGACCGGCGCGGTGGTCGGGCCGCCCTTGGTGCCCGAGAAGGCAACGATCACATCCGGGCCGGACTGGTCTGCGAAGATGCCGCCCTGGAAGCCGTTTCCGTGCCAGGTGGCCCACTCCCATTGCTGCCGCGTCCAGCCGCCCGCGTTCGGCTTCCCGTTCGCCTTCTGCGAATAGACGAGGTCGGCGAAGTACAGGTAGTCGTCGAGTGTTGCCATGACCGCTCCTCCTTGCTTGCGCCGCGCACTGCGGGACGGCGCTGTCGTGGAGGATGGGCGAAGCCGGGGCCCGGGGTCCCGAAGCCGCCCCGATAGAGAGACGAAATTGCCCTGAAATCGGAGCGGCAGCCGGACGCCGCTCACCCCAGCGCGGACGGCGCGAGGAGCCCATCGAGCCGGTCATGAGCCTGGCTCCAGCCCTCGACCATGGGGGTCTTGAGTACGCCGTCGCACACTGCCTGGAAGCTGTAGCGCACGACCACGGTGGTCGCGGTGCGGAACGGCGTGGCGACGGCGACGTCCTCGCTCACGGGCTCCCGCCCTGGCCTGCCTGGATCTCCGCCGGCAGCCCGTCGAGCCGGCGGGCGTTCGCCTCCCAGACCCGGCCGTAGCGCTCGATCGAGGCCTCGGCCTCGGCCAACGGGCGCGGCGCGATCCGGCAGGGCCGGCGCTGGCCGGCGCGCCCGCGCGCGAGCCGGATTGCGTAGGCATCCGGGTGCGCGTGGCCATCGACGATGCAGGGGATCGCGCGGCGGCGTTCGAGATCGATCACGCGCGTGCCGGGCCCGGCGAGGTCTCGCATCGCCGCGGTCGATCCGCGTGCGACGATCCGCCCGCCATGCACCGCAAGCGCCTCGACCTCCGTTCCGGCCGCATCCATTGTCGCGATGCGGCCGTTCAGCACGACGACGTCGGGTGCGATCATGCCGCTAGCCGATCGAGCCGATCGCGCGCGCGGTAGTACGCGCCGACGATCGGCAGGAACCAGGGTCTGCCGGCATAGAGCGGAAGGGTCGGGAACGGCATGTCGTCGAACGCGGTCCCGCTGTTCGCGGCACCCGCGATCTTCAGCACGATCCGGTGCCCGAGCCAAGTCTGCATCGCAACCCCGGAGCCCTGGCAGCCGACCGCGTAGTGCATCCCCTCGTGCACGCCGAGATGCGGCAGGAAGCCGAAGGTGAAGGCGACATTGCCGGTCCAGGCATGCGTGATGCGCACGTCGCGGAGTTCGGGAAACACCGTCGTCATGAAGCCGTGCAGCACCGGTGCGGCCCGCTCGAGTGCGGCCGGGCCAACGCTCGCGCGCCCACCCCAGAGCACGCGGGTGAAGGCGGGATCGGGTCGGACGTAGTTCAGCACGCGCCGGGAGTCGCTGATCATGCGCCTGGTCGGGAACAGCCGCGCCATGGTCTCGGGCGGCAGCTCCTCGGTTGCGATGATGTAGCTGCCGACCGGGATCAGTCGCCGCGCGAGCCAGGGCGTCGCCTCGGTCGTGTAGCCGTTGGTCGCGGCCAGCACCGCGCGCGCGGCGAGCGCGCCGCGGTCGGTGGTCAGCCGGAACATATTCCCCTGCCGCGCGATCGCCGTGACGCGCGTGCGGTCGATCAGCACCGCGCCGGCGCAGGCGGCCGCGCGCGCGCGAGTCCCTGCACGTAGAGCGCGGGATGCAACGATCCGGCGGCCTCGACCACCATGCCGCCGCGGTAGTGGTCGCTGCCGAGGTCCTCGCGCGTCCGCGCGGGCGGCACCATGCGCACCTCGCCGCCAGTGACGCCGGCGAGCCAGTCGGCGCGGGCCGCCATTGTGTTCCAGTGCCTGCGCGTCCAGGCGGCGACGAAACGCCCCGAGCGCCGGTAGTGACACTCGATTCCCTCGCGCGCGATCGTCTCCTCGATGAAACCCAGGCTGCAAGCGACCTCGCGGATCAGCCTGTCGGCCCGCTCCTGCCCGGCCCGCGCGACGATGTCGCCCTTCGCGAGCTTCAGCGCGCCCGAAACCATGCCGCCGTTGCGCGACGGGGCGCCGTAGCCGATCGGCTCCATGTCCAGCACCACCGGGCGGTGGCCGAGGCGGGCGAGCGTCAGCGCCGCCGAGAGCCCGGTGTAGCCGCCGCCGATGATCGCCACCTCGGCCTCGCCCGGCAGCGCGACGGGCGCGCCGGCGACCGGCTCCGCCGCCTCCCACCACCAGGGCTTGGCCCTAATCCGGGTGCGAACAGCGGTGCGCTCACCACCCTCTCCTTTCCGTGCAGAACCGGCGTATGATCCGGCCCGGGAACGCCGTCACGCAAGAGGGAGACCGGCTCCATGAGCGGCGAAGCGCAGAGCTTCCACCAGGACTGCATTGTGCTGGCGAACGAGTTGTGGCGGCGCGGCCGCGTCGATCGCCGGACATTTCTCGCGGGCATGGCGGCGCTCGGCGTCGTGCCTGTCGCGGCCCGCGACGCGCGCGGCCAGGCGGCGCGCGAGATCACCATGGTGAACTGGGGCGGCATCGCCAACCAGGCCTTCGGCCGGTTCTACGGCGAGCCCTTCATGGCCGAGAACCCCGGCTGGCGGGTGGTGCAGGACAGCTCCGGCCCGTCGCTCGGGCGCATCCGCAGCCAGGTCGAGTCCGGGCGCGTCACCTGGGATCTGTGCGACAGCTCGGGCAGTTCCTCGATCCAGCTCGGCGGGCTCAATCTGGTCAACAAGATCGACTACTCGATCGTGCCGAAGGACGTGGTGATCGACCCGGCCTTCGCGCTGGAGTTCGGCGCGGCGCCGTACTCGTTCAGCTCGGTGCTGGTGTACGACACGACAAAGGTTCCCGAAGCGCCGAAGGGCTGGGCGGATTTCTGGGACCTGCGGAAGTTCCCTGGCCGCCGGCTGCTGCGCCGCGACGCGCTGACCAGCCTCGACGCAGCGCTGATGTCGATGGGCAAGGCCAAGGACGAGCTCTACCCGATCGACGTGCGCGCCGCACTCGCGCGCATCCGCGAGATCCGGCGCGAGCTGCTGTTCTGGACCTCGGGCTCGGAGAGCGAGAACATCATGCGCACCGGCGAGGCGGTCATGGGTCTGCTCTGGCACACCCGCGCGAAGGTGCTGCACGAGGAGACGCAGGGCCGCCTGACCTGGACCTGGGACCAGGGCATCCTGCAGCAGGGCATCTTCGTGATCCCGCGCGGCAACCCCGCGGGCGCGATGGCGCAGCGCTGTCTCGCCTCGATGCTGTCGAAGCCCGATCCGCAGGTGGGTCTCCTGCAGTTCCTCGGCAATGGGCCGACGCACAAGGAGGCGGCGGCGCGCGTGCCAGAGAACTTCAGGATCTTCAACCCGACCGATCCGGCGAACGCGGCGAAGCAGGTCGTGATCGGCACGTCGTGGTGGGGCGACAACTACATCCGGACGAACCAGGAGTATCTCGACGAGATCAGCACCTGAGGTCCGCCGGTTGCCCTGACCCCGCGTCGCCACGGCATCTGCTCTCCCGCGTGCGCGAGAGGGGCAGGGTAACGGCCAAGGCGGTTGCGTTCGGCGCCCGTCCGCGCTTCTACTCCGGCGCCTGAAGCCAGTCGGGGATTGCGCATGTCGGTCGAAATCAAGGTGCCTGCGCTGGGCGAGAGCGTGACCAGCGCCACGATCGCGCGCTGGATGAAGCAGGCCGGCGACGCGGTCGCGGCCGACGAGCCCCTGGTCGAGCTAGAGACCGACAAGGTGACGGTCGAGGTTCCTGCGCCGGTCGCCGGCGTGCTGGAGGCGATCGTCGCCGCGGACGGCACCGAGGTCGAGGTCGGCGCGCTGCTCGGTACGATCGCCGAGACTGCGGCGGCTGCGACGACGGTCTCGGCCGAGGCCAAGGCCGCTGTGGGTGACCCCGCCGCGTCCGCCGCGGCGGCCCTCGAACGTGCCTCCGCCCGTCCGCCACTGCCGGCCGCTGCGAAGCTGATGGCGGACGCCGGGCTGAAGCCCGAGGCGGTGACGGGGACCGGCAAGGGAGGGCAGATCACCAAGGGAGACGTGTTGAAGGTGATCGAGGGAGGAGGCGCCGCGCCTGCCAAGCCCGCCGCGGCGCCGGCGCCGAAGCCTGCGCCCGCCGCGAAGGCACCCGCGCCGGGCGAGCGGCGCGTCGAGCGGGTGAAGATGACGCGGCTGCGCGCGACGATCGCGCGGCGGCTGAAGGAGGCGCAGACCACCGCCGCGATCCTCACGACCTTCAACGAGATCGACATGTCGGCGGTGATGGCCCTGCGCGCGAAGTACCGCGACGCTTTCGAGAAGCGCCACGGCGTCCGTCTTGGCTTCATGGGCTTCTTTGTCAAGGCGTGCGTGGCCGCATTGAAGGAGTTCCCGAACGTGAACGCCTTCGTCGAGGGTGAGGAGATCATCCAGCACCACTACATGGACATCGGCATCGCCGTGTCGGGCCCGACGGGACTGGTCGTGCCGGTGCTGCGCAACGCCGAGACGCTGAGCATGGCGGAGATTGAGGCAGCGATCGCCGCGTTCGGCAGGAAGGCACGCGACGGCCAACTCACGCTCGAGGAGATGTCGGGCGGAACGTTCTCGATCACTAACGGGGGCGTGTTCGGCTCGCTGCTCTCCACGCCGATCCTGAACCCCCCGCAATCCGCCATTCTCGGCATGCACAAGATCGAGGAGCGTCCGGTGGCGATCGGCGGCAAGGTGGAGGTGCGGCCGATGATGTATGTGGCACTCTCCTACGACCACCGCATCATCGACGGCCGCGAGGCGGTGGGCACGCTGGTGCGCGTCAAGGAGACCGTCGAGGACCCCGAGCGGCTGCTGCTCGAGGTGTGAGGCGGCGGGCTTTTCGTCTTGCGGTTTGGCTGCTGGCTGTTGTGCTGCTGCTGCCTGCCGCGGTCGTGATGGCGTATCGCTTCGTTCCGCCGCCGGCCACGCCGCTGATGGCGATCCGTGCGCTCGACGACCACGGTTGGTCGCGCGCGTGGGTGTCGCTCGATCGGATCTCGCCTGATCTTGTGCGCGCGGTGATCGCGGCCGAGGATCAGCGCTTCTGCGCCCATTGGGGCTTCGATATGGTCGAGATGCGCCGCGCGGTCGATGACTGGCGCGACGGCGCGCGGCTGCGCGGCGCCAGCACGATCACGCAGCAGACGGCGAAGAACCTGTTCCTGTGGCCGCGCGGGGACGTGTTGCGCAAGGCGCTGGAGGTCTATCCGACGCTGCTGATCGAGGCGCTGTGGCCGAAGCGGCGGATCGTCGAGGTGTATCTCAACGTCGTCGAGTTCGGGCCCGGCCTGTACGGTGCCGAGGCAGCGTCGCGTGCGCTGTTCGGCCGCAGTGCGGCGGGGCTGACGCCCGTGCAGGCCTCGCTGCTCGCCGCTGTGCTGCCCAATCCCCTGGGGCGCAACGCCGCGCGGCCCGATGGGTTCCTGAACGCGCGCGCAGCGCGCATCCGCGGCTTCATGAGAGGAGTCGACACGGCCTGCGTCTGACGGGTGCAGGTCCATGGGATAGGGGGGTTTGGGGGAAAGGGCCTTGCGGCGCCCCCCCCCCCCCCAAGGGTTTACTCCGTGGGCGGGAAGGGCCATTGGCCCTTCCCTCCAAACCACCCATCCCCTGACCTACACGCCGAGACCTTCTGCCGTCAGGGGCAGACGACGGACGCGGCGGCCGGTGGCGGCGAAGATCGCATTCGCCACCGCCGGGGCGAGCGGCGGCACACCAGGCTCGCCGACACCCCCCCAGCCCTGACCGGACCGGATCACATGCGTCTCGACCGTCGGCGCGCGATCGATCCGCAGGATCTGATAGGTGTCGAAGTTGCGCTGCTCGGCCGCGCCGTTCTTGAGCGTGATCGCCTCGCCGAGCATCGCCGACAGACCCTGCGCCACGCCGCCCATCAGCTGCGCCTCGACACCGTCGGGATTGACGATGTCGCCGCAGTCCAGCGCCACGACCACACGGTGCACGCGCACCCCGTCCTGACCCACCGACACCTCGGCGACCTCGGCGCAGAGCGAGCCGTAGCTCTCCATGTAGGCGATGCCGCGCGCACGCCCCTCCGGCAACGGCGTGCCCCAGCCGGCCCTCTCCGCCACCAGGTCCAGCACCTTCAACGCACGCTCGTCATGCGCCAGCAACTCGCGCCGGAACCGATACGGATCCTTGCCGGCCGCATGGGCCACCTCGTCGAGGAAGGCTTCGAGGAAGAAGCCGTTCTGGCTCGCCCCGACCGAACGCCAGATCCAGTTGCGCGGCGGACCATCCACGCGCACCCAGTCGGCGCGGAACGCACCGAAGCGGTAGCGGCTGTCGGCGACCGAAGCGACATGCTGCGGGTCGAGCCCGTTCTCCCGGATCACGGTCGGACGGAACTCCGCAAGCGTGGACGGACCAGCGGCACGGAACCAGAAACCCACCAGCTTGCCATCTGCATCCAGCCCCGCCTTCATGCGCGCGACCTGCGCCGGGCGGTAGTAGCCCTGCGCCAGCTCGTCCTCGCGCCGCCAGAACAGCTTCACCGGGCGATTGACAGCGCGCGCGACCGTCACCGCCTGGCCGACCACCTCGTAGGCATAGCGACGCCCGAAGCCGCCGCCGAGCAGCGTGGTGTGGATCGTCACCTTGGCGGGATCCACGCCGGCGGCGCGCGCGGCCTCGGCGAGCGCCCAGTCCTGGTGCTGCGTCGGCGCCCAGACCGTCACGCCGCCATTGGTAACCTGCGCGGTGGCGTTGTCGGTCTCCATGCAGGCATGGGCGAGATACGGCACCTCGTAGATGGCCTCGACGGTCCTGGCCGCGCCCTTCAGCACCGCCTCGACATCGCCCTCGTTCTTCGCGACCGCGCGCGTCTCGTCATCCAGCGCCGCGATCATGCGCTGCGAGAACGCGGCACTGTCGAGGCTGTCGTGCGGGGTTGACTTGAAGCGGATCGCGATCGCCTCGGCGCCCTTGATCGCTGCCCAGGCATTCTCGGCAACGACCGCCACACCGCGCGGCAGAGGCACGACATCGACGATGCCCTTGATGCCGTCGATCGAGGACTTGTCGAAGCTGTCGAGCTCGGCGCGATACACCGGCGCGAGCCGCGCGCAGGCGTACAGCATGCCCGGCACCTTGAAGTCCATGCCGAACACCGCCCGGCCCGTCACCTTGGCCGGGATGTCGATGCGCGGCTGCGACCGGCCGACGAGCCTCAGCTCGGCGGTCGGACGCAGCGTCGGCTTCTCGGGCAGCGGCAGGGCGGCGGCCTCGCGCACCAGCGAGCCGATCGGGATCGAGCGGTTGGAGGCGGCGTGGACGATCGCGCCGTCCTCGGCCTTCAGTTCTACCACCGGCACGTTCATGCGGCGCGCGGCGGCCTCGGTCAGCACCTCGCGCGCCTGTGCGGCGGCGGTGCGCAGACGGACCACCCAGGCGCGCGTGCCGGTCGATCCGCCGGTCGACTGTTCGCCCGGCGGGCGGCGCATCGGCTCCGACGGCTGGCCGACGCGCACGGTCTTCACAGCAGACATCGGTACACCGAGTTCGTCGGCGATCAGCATCACATGCGCGGTGTGGGTGCCCTGGCCCATCTCCGTGACGGGCGTGATCAGGGTGATGCTGCCGTCCTGTGCGATGCGCAGATACGCGGTGAGCGCGTCGCCGTTGCGTGCGGCCTGGCCGCGCGCAGGCAGGGCGACGGGAATGCTCAGCGCGACGGCGGCTGCGGCGGAGGCGCGGAACAGGCCGCGCCGGTTCAGCGTGATGGCGTTCATCTCGGCCTCCCTCAGGCGAGCTCGGCGGCGCGATGGATCGCCGCGCGGATGCGCTCATAGGTGCCGCAGCGGCAGATGTTGTTCGCCATCGCCGCGTCGATGTCGGCATCGCTGGGCTTCGGCGTGTCCTTCAGCAGCGCGGCGGCCTGCATGATCTGGCCGCACTGGCAGTAGCCGCATTGCGGGACCTGCGCCTCCACCCAGGCGCGCTGCACCGGATGCTGGCCGTTCGGATCGAGCCCCTCGATCGTCACGACGGTCTTGCCTTCGACCACGGACAGCGGGGTGACACAGGCGCGTGTTGCGACGCCGTCGACATGAACCGTGCAGGCGCCGCAGACTGCGATGCCGCAGCCGTACTTGGTGCCCGTGAGGTCAAGCAGGTCGCGCAATGCCCAGAGCAGCGGCATATTCGGGTCGGCGTCAAGCTGACGCACGCTCCCGTTCACGGTGAGTGCGATCACTGTGGTACCTCCCCTCCTTTGTTGACAGTCGGCAAGCTATGGCGAGTACGCTTGACGGTCAATTCACACTCCGATGGGGCACGATTGTTCCGTTTCGCGCTGCGGCATGGTTTGCTGGAGTCATGGACATGCCCCCGGTCGAAGCCCTGGAGCGGTCGGCGCTCAACGCGGTGCCCGCGCCGCGGCAGGCTTTGTGCGGCGCAGCCGTGGTGCGCGCAGGCCATGGCGGCGCGGGACGGGTGAACAGCGCGACCTGGCTCGATCCGCGGGACGGGGACGACCTGGCGGCGCGCGTGCAGCGGATCGAGGGGTGGTACGCGCGGCTCGGGCTCGCGGCGAGATTCCGGCTCACACCGCTGTCGCCGCCGGCGCTCGAGCCGCTCCTGATGGCGCGCGGCTATGCGCGGATCGGCGAGACGATCGTGATGGTTGGCGCGCTGGACGGTCTGCCCTTGCCGGACGGCCCGGCGGAGATCGCGGAGGCGCCGGACGAGGCGTGGTTCGATGCGTCGGAGGGCGGGGCAGCGCGCGCGGCGGAGCGGATGACGGAGCTGCGCGCGTTCCCATCGCTCTTGCTGGTGCCGGCGGCCTGGGTGTCGGTGCTCGTGGAGGGGCGCGTCGCGTCGGTCGCGTATGTGGCCGCGGACGGGCCAGTGTCGGTGCTGTCGGGCGTGGCGACGCTGCCGGTGCGGCGCGGGCGGGGGCTCGCGCGGCGGGTGTGCCTGGCTGCGTTCGGTTGGGCACAGTCCGAGGGCGCGCGGGTAGCCTGCCTGCAGGTGGAGGCGGAGAACGATCCGGCGTTGTCGCTGTACCGGCGCCTGGGGTTCAGGGAGTCGTACCGCTACGTCTACCGGGTGCGGCCGTAACGCACGCCATGCGCCGCACTCCCCACTCCGCCCTCGATCGGCGTTCGCAAGCCGTCCGTGCGGAGGCTGATCCCGCGCCGTCCGGTGCCCACCCGTGCGGCGCCCCGCAGCGGCGGCGGGCGGACACGCGACACGGGCGTCCGCTTCAGGCATGGCCCCAGAATGCGGCGGTCTCGCGCCCCATGCTGGCATGCCGGGCGGCTCTCCCTCAGTGCCGCGAGCGCCTGAAGCATCGTGTTTCGACCCGGCTCGGGCGGATGGCGCTGCACGTCGAACAGGCGGGACTTGACGAAGAAGCGTTAGTGCACCGGCGGCGCGGCGAGCGCCTCGGTCAGTGCCGCATAGGCATCGCGCGACCCGATCCGCTCGAACGCGTCGCGCTCAATGCCCCCAGACTCGCAGCTCCAGCGCGCCGTGGGAACCGCCACCAGTGATCAGACCACTGGCCTGTCGCGGAAGGTGGCCAGCCCGACCGCTTCCACCGCCTTGGCCATGACGCGGCAGCGATCGAGACGCTGTTCATCGATCTGTCCCTGGATGCGCATCGCTCGGTCGTATGGCGGCACCGCGGCGATCTCACGACCCAGACACCGCAAGCCGCCATACGCCCCGCCAACACCCCCAGCCCGCGGTGCCGGCCCCGCTCGTCAAGAACAACCGCGTTCCCCCCAAACCTGTGAGAGGTCCGGGTTAGGCGGCGGAACGCGACTCCTCGGGCGTGCTCGCGGGTGGCCGAACGACACGCACCTTGCGGATCCGCCGGCTGTCCGCGTCGAGGATGCGGAACTCCACGCCCGAGGGATGCGCGATCGTCTCGCCGCGCGCGGGAATGCGGTGGGTCAGCGCCAGGATCAGCCCGCCCACGGTCTCGATCTCGGCGTCGCGCTCCTCCTCGGACAGGATCGGGCCGAGATGCCGCTCGAACTCCTCGACCGGCAGGCGCGCATCGATGTCAAGCGTGCCATCGGGACGCGGCACCACCTGCGCGGCCAGCGGTTCGTCGTGCTCGTCGGCGATGTCGCCGACGATCTCCTCCACCACGTCCTCGATCGTCACCAGCCCGTCGGTGCCGCCGTACTCGTCCACCACGATCGCCATGTGCATGCGGGCCTGGCGCATCTCGAGCAGCAGGTCGAGCACCGGCTTCGAGGGCGGCACGTAGAGCGGCTTGCGCAGGATGTCAGCGATGCGGAACTCCGACCCCTTGTCCATGTGCACGAACACGTCACGGATATGGATCATGCCGACGATGTCATCGAGGCTCTCGCGATAGATCGGCAGGCGCGAATGCCCCTCGCGCTTGATCAGCCCGATCAGCGCATCGAGCGCCATCGACTCGGGCACGGCGATGATGTCGGCGCGCGGCACCATCACGTCATCCGCGGTCACGCCACGCAGCTTCAGCACATTGGCGATCAGCGCGCGCTCATGCAGATCGAGCGCAGGGGGCGCGTCGTCGCCCGCCTCCTCGGCGCGCTGTTCGATCAGCGCCTCGAGGCTTTCGCGCAGCCCGTTGTCGTCGCGCGCCCGCAACAGCCTCAGCATCCGGTCGATCAACCTCCCGAGTCCGCCATTCTCGCTCATCGCCCTGGCTCCCGGTATGGGTCCGGCAACCCGAGCCGGCGCAGCACCAGCGCTTCCTCGCGCTCCATCCGCCGCGCCGCGCGGTCGTCCTCGTGGTCACGGCCGGCACAATGGAGCGTACCGTGCACGACCAGATGCGCGAGATGCCGGGCGAGCGGCCGGCGCATCGACCGCGCCTCGCGCGCGGCCACGCCGTAGCCGATCGCGATGTCGCCGCCTCCGTCGGCGCCGGGCCAGGACAGCACGTTGGTCGCGTAATCCCGGCCGCGATGCCGTTCGTTCAGGCGGTGCAGCGTCGCGTCGTCGGCGAGCAGCAGGGCGAGCGTGCCCTGCGCGCGCGCCGCACGCATGGCAGCGGCGGCGGCACGGCGCGCCACCGTTGCCACCGCCGGCACGGAGGCGCGCCAGCGCGGCTCGGCAACCGTGACCGTGATCCCCGCGCCGGCGCCCGGCGCGGGGGGTCTACTTCCCGGTTCCATCGTCAGCCTGTCCCGCCGGCGTGCGCGCACGCCGCCGCGTCTCCCGCTCCGCCTGGGCCCGGCGCCCATAGGCCTCAACGATGCGTGCCACCAGCGGATGGCGCACCACGTCGTGTTCCGTGAAGCGAACGACGCCGAGCCCGGCCATCCCCTCAAGCGTCTCCAGTGCGTCATGCAGGCCCGAACGCATGCCCGTCGGCAGGTCGATCTGGGTGAGATCGCCGGTCACCACCATGCGGCTGCCCTCGCCGAGGCGGGTCAGCACCATCTTCATCTGAACGGGCGTGGTGTTCTGCGCCTCGTCGAGGATGACGTAGGCGTGGGCGAGCGTGCGGCCGCGCATGAAGGCGAGCGGTGCCACCTCGATCTCGCCGGCGGCGAGACGCCGCTGCACCTGGTCGGCGGGCAGCATGTCAGCGAGCGCGTCATAGAGCGGCCGCAGATAGGGATCGACCTTCTCGCGCAGATCGCCCGGCAGGAAGCCGAGCCGCTCGCCCGCCTCCACGGCCGGGCGCGAGAGCACGATGCGCTCGACCTTGCCGGTCGCCAGCATCGCCACCGCCTGGGCGACCGCGATGTAGGTCTTGCCGGTGCCCGCGGGGCCGAGCGCGAACACGAGGTCGTGCGCGGCAAGCGCCTCCATGTAGGCGGCCTGCATCGGGCTGCGCGCGGCGATCGTGCTCTTGCGCGTGCGGATCGAGGGGATGTCGGAGAGCGGCAGGCGCGGCTCCTCGACCACGCCCTCGGCCCTGCGCGCCGCGGCATGGCGCGCCATGCGCACGGCCGCGTCCACCTCCGCCCCGCCCACCACCTCGCCGCGCCCGAGTGCCGCGTAGAGGCCGAGCAGCGCGGCCTTGGCGGCCTCGGCCTCCTCGGCCGGTCCGCTCACCACCATGCGGTTGCCGCGCGAGGTCAGCCGCACGCCGAGCCGATGCTCGATGCGCGCGAGATGCGCGTCATGCGCGCCGAACAGCAGCGGCAGCAGCGCGTTGTCCTGGAAGGTGACGTGCAGCGTCACCGGCTGGTCGCTCCCCGCGGGAAGGACGTGGTTCATGCGGCCTCGGCCGCCCGATCGGCATCGGCGAGCCGGCCGGCGAGCGAGTTCGGGTGGATCGCGGTGATCGTCACGTGGCGGATCTCTCCTGCGAGTGTCGTTGGTCCTTGCACATGAACGGGCTGCAGCCATGGGCTACGCCCGAGCATCTGGCCCTTGTGTCGGCCTGGTTCCATGAACAGCACCGCGACCGTGCGGCCGAGCAGCGATGCGTTGACGGCGGCCTGCTGGTCGCGCAGCAGCGCCTGGAGCGTCTGCAACCGGCGGTCCTTGGTCGCCTCGTCCACCTGGTGCTTCGCCTCGGCCGCCGGCGTGCCGGGGCGGGGCGAGTACTTGAAGCTGAACGCGCTCGCGAACCCGACCCGGCGCGCGAGGTCGAGAGTCGCCGCGAAATCCGCCTCGGTCTCGCCCGGGTGGCCGACGATGAAGTCCGACGACAGCGCGAGATCGGGCCGGGCCGCGCGCAGCCGATCGACGAGGCGGAGATAGTCCTCGGCGGTGTGGCGGCGGTTCATCGCCTTCAGCACCGCATCCGAGCCCGACTGCACCGGCAGATGGAGATAGGGCATCAGCGCCGGCACCTCGCCATGCGCGGCGATCAGGTCGACGTCCATGTCGCGCGGGTGGGAGGTGGTGTAGCGGATGCGGTCGAGGCCGGGGATCTCTGCGAGCGCGCGGATCAGCCGGCCGAGCCCCCACTCGCGCCGATCCGGCCCGTCACCATGATAGGCGTTGACGTTCTGGCCGAGCAGCGTGATCTCGCGCGCCCCTTGTGCAACGAGCCGGCGCGCCTCGGCGAGCACGGTGGCGACGGGGCGCGACTGCTCGGCGCCGCGCGTATAGGGCACGACGCAGAACGAGCAGAACCGGTCGCAGCCCTCCTGCACGGTCAGGAAGGCGCTGATCCCCTGCGGGGCGGCTTGCTCGGGCAGGTGGTCGAACTTGTCCTCCGGCGGGAACTCGGTGTCGAGCAGCGCGCGCTCGCCGCCATCCGCGCGCGCGACCAGCGCGGGCAGGCGGTGCGTGGTCTGGGGGCCGAGCACGATGTCCACATAGGGCGCGCGGCGGAGGATCTCCGCCCCCTCGGCCTGGGCGACGCAGCCGGCGACGGCGATCAGCATCCGCCCGCCCTCGGCGGCGCGCGCCTCTTTCAGTCGGCGCAACCGGCCGAGCTCGGCGAACACCTTCTCGGCGGCCTTCTCGCGGATGTGGCAGGTGTTCAGCACGACGAGGTCCGCGCCCTCGGGTGCGGGCTGCGGCGCGAAGCCCATGGGGGCGAGCGCGTCGGCCATGCGCGCGCTGTCATAGACGTTCATCTGGCAGCCCCAGGTCTGCACATGCAGCCGTCGGGGCCGGGCGGACTCGGTCATGTGCGGCGTGTGGAGGTGGCGGGAGGTCGCATCAGGCCGACGGCAGCCGGCGGGAGCCGGGCTTTCGAAGGCGACATCCGGTCGGCACCGGCCGAACCTGTGGGATCAAGGGCGCGAACCTCTCCTTTCCGAGGCAAGTGACGCCACAGGGGGGTTATCCCTGTCAAGCGCGATCGGGCGAAGGCTCGGGCGCGGCTCCGTGATGTTTCGGCGACAGGGGCCGGGCGTCGCGGCCCTGGCGCAACGCGGCGGCCCCCTGGTCGACTGCCTGGAAGGCAACCTCCGCGAGCGCCTTCCGGCTGGGGAAGTCCGTCGGGTCGAGCGGCTGGTGCAGCAGGATGGTCGCGCCGCAGGAGCGCCTGCCCAGCAGGGTCCAGGCGTGGCGGGCGATGTCCATGTCGCCGTACCAGGAGAAGTGGGGCCGGTGCGGCCGGGTGACGGGCAGCCCGTCGAGCCTGTCGAACACCAGGGACGCGGGCTGCACGATCGGGGTGACGCCTGCGGCCTCGACCGCGCCGATGAGCGCACTGCGGAACGGCAGGATGCGCGCGCCGTCGCTGGTGGTGCCCTCCGGAAACAGGATCAGCGAGTCGCCGGCGGCGAGGCGGCTGACGAGCTCGTCCTTCTCGCGGGCGGTCGCGCCGCGGCGGCGGCTGACATAGACGGTGCGGCCGAGCTTCGCGACGGTGCGGATCAGCGGCCAGGAGCCGACTTCGGCCTTGGAGACGAAGCAGGCCTCGATCCGGCCGCCGAGCACAAGCACGTCGGCCCAGGACTGGTGGTTGCACAGGAACAGCACGGATCGGCCGGGTTGGGGCGTGGCAGGGGTGCCGATCATGCGCACGCGGATGCCGCCGAGGCGGCAGAGCACGGCGTGATACCAGCGCGCGAACACGACCGGCGGACGGCCGCCGATGGCGATGCAGGCGGCCTGGACGGGGATGCAGAGGAAGGTCCAGAGCGCCATCAGCAGGATGCGGCGGGTGGCGCGGACGGCGCGCCAGGCGGAGGGGGCGCGGGCCTCGCGGTAGTCGGCGGCGAGTTCGGCATCGGCGGCGGCGAGGCGGGCGCGCCAGTCGGTTCCGGCGGGGGGGCGGATGATGGCGGTGCGGAAGCGGCGGGAGCCCAGCCGGCGGGTCGGCATCGTAGCATTGGGATGGCGCAAGCGCGGGGGCGGCGCAAGCGGGGACGGACGGACGGGCTTGGCAGCGCGCCGGAAGCGCGGCCGCCATGCTGGCCGTTGCCCGCGTTCCGTGTGGTCCTCGGACCCGCCGGTTAACCCCTGAGCAATGCGGCACGGTGTGGAATGGCGTCTATGCGCGTGCGCCTGCTTCTGCTCGCCCTGCTCGCCGCCGCCGGCTGCCGGTCGGAGGTCGAGGGCACGCCGGTCTCGCTGATCGCGGCCGGGACCGTGGTCACGTCCTATGCCGTGCTCCAGCGCAGCCCGATCGACGCGATCTATTCGCTCGTCGTCGGCAAGGACTGCTCGTCGCTGCACCTGGAGCGCCGGGGCGAGTACTGCCGCACGCGCGCGGCCGTCACTCCGCCGCCCTTCTGCACCCGAAGCCTTGCGAGCGTGGATTGCTGGACCGAGACGCAGCCCTACGGCCCGCAGCGTCCGGTCGCCGACACCCCGGTGCGGCCTGAGGTCGAGGCCGCGCCGTGGCCGCCGATCTAGGGTCCGGGCCCAGGACGAGCATCCAGCGCCGCGTGCTGGTCTGATCCAAGGATGATCGGCGCGTCCGCGGGCATCCGTCGCGCAAGAGTGATGGGCGCGTCGCCAGGCGCTGACCGCGTGACGCCACCCTGTCGCCGCCATCCGCGTCGCCGCCATCCGCGTCGCCGCGATCGTCGTCTTCCGGTTATCAATCCGGCCCGTCGCCGCTGAAGCATTCGGTGGCTCAGGTCAGCATGCCTGCACGCAGCCCGGCAGTCGCCTGGCGATTTCTCTGTTGGAGGTTGAAGGCGGATAGCCCTACGCTACTGATGCGGCTCTGGAACAGAATGCCTGACGGAATGCCTGCGGTCAGGCGCCAGTCGTGCCGCTTCACCCCAAAGGGACGCCATGCCGAACGACTTAGAACGGATCAGAAAGATCAGCCATGACCTGAAGGCGCTGTCAGACACTATGGGAGCCGGGAATCAGGACATCCTCGGTCAGGGCAGCCAGATTCAGAGCCAGATCGAGGCCCTCGCGCAGGGCGTCGGCGCCATCCAGCGGGCGGTCGACAAGAACCCCGACGACCCGGTGGCGCGGAAGGCCCTGCAACAGGTTCCGGCGCTGACCAACTCGCTTGGCGGCGTGGCGGGCGGGCTTCGGCGGGTCGTCCTTCTGCGTCAGCACGGGGCGAGCGACCAGGATGTCGCCGCGGAGGCCCTGCGGATCACCGGGTCGTTCCTCGAGATTGCCGCAACCGCTGCCGTGATCGCGCCGCCACCCTACGGCAAGATCGCTGCCGAAATCATCTCCGCGATCCAGTCACTCGTGAACTTCGTCGCCGCGGTCCTGGACCTTGCGCATCCGGCCAAGAAGGAGCCCAGCGTCGCCGAGATCGTCGAGAACGCCGTCAGGTCGGTGCACGGGTTCGCGCAGCGCGATCTTCTCAACGGCGTTCTGGCGCAGCTGAACCACATGCACGCCGGCCTGGCCGAGTTGCATCGCCAGAAGTCCGACCCCAAGCGTCACCGCACGTTCGAGACATGGCCGGACATCTGGAACCTGGTCGAACTTCCCGCCGGCGAGGGCGTCGATGTCCGGGTGGATTCGATGCCGTCCTGGTTGATGGACGAGAAGAACCTCGACCTGGAGCCGGATCCCTGGGGTGAGGTGTTCTACCTCTATCTGCTGGCCAAGGGGCAGTATCTGCGGAATTGGCTCAGCGCCATGCTTCTGCTGAACCAGCCCGACCCCGGTGATTCGCAGAACGATGCGTCGACGTTCCTGGTCAATGGGGATTTCGAGGTGGCGGCGGTCCAGCTCGGGTCCATCGTCAAGACCGAGCAGTCGATCCTGCGACAGTTGACGCCGTTCGCCGTGCGCAAGGCAATGGGCGTCATGATCGGCAGCCGGGCAGAGTTGCTTGCCTCCCCGAAGGGCTTCGTGTTCGAGGGCACCGAGTGGCCGTTCACCCATGGACTGAGCGGGGGGGCGATCACCAAGATCGCGGCCGGCCCGGAACGACGGGTGTGGGCAGTGGCGAACCGGGACCTTTTCTTCTACCTGCTCGATGACCAAGGAAAGCAGAAGGATTTCGACCGGTATCCGACGCGGGACGTGGGGTCGATCGTCGTGCGCGACATGAGCGTTGCGCAGAGTGGCCGCCGGACGAGCGAGATCCATGCCCTGCCCGACCTCCGGGACGGAGCCGCGCCCGAGTGGCCGATGTGCTACATCTGGGATGAGGGCAAGGTCGGGAACAGGCAGCCCTGGGACCACACGTTCTACGACAAGATGCAAAAGGGCGGCCTTCGCTACAGGTGGGTCCAACCCGACAGGAACTTTGCCCAGATCGCGGCGGCCCCGACGGGATGCCTGTATCTCCTCACCAGCGACGCGAAGCTGTGGTACTGGGATGCCACGCCCGCGCCTGCCACGTCGCTGCGCGACCTGAGCGGCCCTTCGATCACGGCGGACGCCAAGGACGTGCAGGTGTCCACCGGCACCGAACGTGTGTACGTCTTCGGCAACCAGGACATCTGGTACAAGTCGCATTCGGACATCGCCAGGGGCGCCAATACCGACTGGACCAGGATCGCGCCGCCCTCCAGGGCTCCCGACAGGAGGGCGATGCCGGCTGGATGGTCGTACAAGTCCGTTGCGGAAAGCGAAGGCGGCGCCATCGTCGCAAACCTCGAACTGCCGGGCATCGGCAACCGGTTCTACCTGTGGCACGACGACGAGTGGGAGATCGGCGCCAGCAACGCCTATGGCCGGATGCTGATCACACTCCCGCCCGACAGCCACGAGACGTTCAACGCGCTGAAGAGCAAGGTGAACGAGCTGGTGCGGCACGGGGTGCCGTCATAGCCCGCGCCAGCGGGTTACCAGGTCCCCTCGAGCCGGCGGCGGCGCAGCCTGACCGGACGCGGCAACGGGAAGCTCTCGTTCTCCGGCAACACCGCCTCGCCCTTCGCGCGCGAGATCTCGAACACTGAGCGGATGCGCCGCAGCACCGAGGGCCGCGGCGTCGGCGCGGCGGGCGGCTCCTCTCCGTACCAGTCGAACCAGGGCAGCCCGGCGCGGGTGTAGTCGGCCGCGCTGGGCGGGACGGTCGGCGGTGCCTCGCCGGTGAGGCCGCGCCAGACCTCGCTGTTGGCAAGATGGACGAAGCAGCGCGCGCGGGCGGCGAGATCCCAGTCGCGGTGGCGTTCGCGCGCGCGCTCGATCTTCTGGCGGATCGATCCGCCAGGGGCGAGACCCATGGCGGCGAAGCCGGAGGAAACGCAGGCGGGCTCCTCGGAGCGCAGGAAGAGAGCAGCGCGCGGCCGTTCCGCCTGGCGCCGCTCCCAGACTTCGCGCTTCAACGGATGCGCGAGCAGCTACACCCCGCCCCACTCGGCCTCGCCGGTCACCTGCTCCTCGACCGTGTAGCCCCGGCCGAGCGGCATCGCGACGAACTGCCGCACCGTCCTCTCGTCCGTCCTGAACCCGTCGAGCCAGGGCTGGCGCGGCACCTCGACATAGTCCTGGTCGGCGAAATCGGGCTCGTTGCGCCAGGCTGCGCCGTTCACAGCGTTGATCTTGCCGGCCGCGACCTTCAGCAGGAGCGGGTAGTCGCTGGGCGAGGAGAAGCGGAGCCAGCATGCCTCGGCCTGCCACATCGGCATCACCACGCCGCCGCGCTGGCGCCAGGTCTCCGGCACGCGGGCGGGGTCGAGGTCATCGACCGCGCGCAGCGGGAACCGCCCGAGCCCGGGCGGCAGGAAGTGGCGCTGGCCGTCATCCGGCACGCGCAGCGTGCGCTGAAAGTCGATCCGCAGCACGGCGTCCGGATGGACCTCGGGGAAGGCGAACTGCAGCGCGTCGTCGGGAAGCAGTTCCATCATCGGTCTCCTCCTTGGGTTTCGGGTCACCACGCGCCGTCACGGATGCGCCGGACGGCGCGGCGCAGTTCGGGTTCAGGCATCTCGCGCAGCACGCGCACGGCCTCGACCAGCTCCGGCCGCTCGATCAGGCTCTGCGCGACATCCGCCGCGAGCCGGCCCGCAAGCGGCAGAAGCGCCTCCGGGTCGAGGCCCAGCTCGCCGCAAGCGCGGCGCAGGAACGCCTCGGTGGGCCGTTCGGTGCCGCGCTCGACCAGCGAGAGATAGGTCGCCGAGACGCCCAGCCGCGCGGCCACGGCGCGCAGCGAGAACCCGCGCGGGTCCTGCTTCGCCCGCTGCTGGCGCGCCTCGCGCAAGGCTTGTCCGATCCGGCCCTCGCGCTCGATCGCCATGCGCTGTAAAGTATCGGCTTAACGTTTGATGTCAAGTGATGACTTTACATGTGCGGTGCCGGACTGCGACGTGACGGGCGGTCCTGCATCGACTACGCATGTGACGAACACTCGCTGGGGACGGAAACGCATGAACCGGATCGATCTGGAAGGCCGCGTCGCTGTGGTGACCGGCGGGGCGCAGGGCATCGGCCGCGCCATCGCCGAGCGCATCGCGCTGAGCGGGGCGAGGGTCGAGATCTGGGATCTCGACGGGGCGATGGCCGCCTCGACGGCCACGGCGATCGGCGATGCCGCGCGGTCGCGCGCGGTGGACGTGACCGACCTCGACGCCGTGGAGGCGGCGGCGGAGGCTTGCGCCTCCGAGACCGGACCCTGCGACATCCTCGTCACCTCGGCCGGCATCGCCGGACCGAACGCCAAGACCTGGGAGTATCCGCTCTCGGAGTGGCAGCGCATCATGCGCATCAATCTCGACGGCACGATGCATTGCTGCCGGGCGCTGCTGCCCGGCATGGTCGCGCGCAACTACGGCCGCGTCGTGCTGATCGCCTCGATCGCGGGCAAGGAGGGCAACCCGAACGCGGCCGCCTACTCGGCCTCGAAGGCGGCGGTGATCGCGCTCGCGAAGTCGCTCGGCAAGGAATGCGCGGACCGCGACATCGCCGTGAACGCGATCACGCCGGCCGCGGCGCGCACGCGCATCTTCGACCAGATGAGCCCGCAGCACATCGAGTTCATGCTGTCGAAAATCCCGCGCGGGCGCTTCGTCGAGGTCACCGAGATCGCGGCGATGGTCGCCTGGCTCGTCTCGGCCGAGAACAGCTTCACCACCGGGGCGGTGTTCGACCTCTCCGGCGGCCGCGCGACCTACTGACGCAATGGTACCACCCTTCGCCCATGCCGATGGTGTCGCGCCGCGCGCGATCGGCCGGCTCGAGCGCGGCGACTGCGCGATCCACTACGAGGTGACCGGCGAGGGCCCGGCGATCGTGTTCGCGCACGGGCTCGGCGGCAACCACCTGTCGTGGTGGCAGCAGGTGGCGGCGTTCTGCCCGCGCTATACCTGCATCACCTTCAGCCATCGCGGCTTCTTCCCCTCGACGGCGCCGCCATCGGGCGTCGATCCCGCGGCCTATGCCGGCGACCTTGCAGCCCTGCTCGATCACCTGCGGCTGGATCGGGTGCGCGTCGTTGCCCAGTCGATGGGGGGCTGGACAGCGCTCAACCTCACGCTCGCCGCGCCCGAGCGCATCGCCGCCCTGGTGATGGCGGCGACCGCTGGGCCGATCGACCTCGCGCGCTCGGATGCCTCGGGCGGGGCGGAGTTCGCGGCTTGGCGCGAGCGCGCCGGCAGCCGGAACGAGACGCTGGAGGCCGGCGTGCATCCGGCCATGGGGGCGCGTGCGGCGGCGGAGCAGCCGGCGCTGCATTACCTCTACCGCGCGCTCGATACGCTGAGCGCGGGGCTCGACAAGGAGGCGCTGCGCAGGCGGCTGCACGCGGCGCGCGACAAGCCGCCGGAGGTGCTGGCTTCGGTCGCGACACCGACGCTCTGGATCACCGGCGAGGAGGACGTCGTGTTCCCGTCGCTCCTGGCGCCCGGACTTGCGGCGCGGATGCCGAACGCACGTCACGTCTCGGTACCGCGCGCGGGCCACTCCGCCTATTTCGAGCGTGCAGGCACGTTCAACGAGATCGTCGGTACGTTCCTCGACGAGGCCGTGTGAACTCAGGCCGGTTCGCGCTCGCGCTCGGCCATCATGCGCTTGAATGCGGGTCGGTCGTGGCAGGCAGAGAGCCAGCGACGCAGCGCCGGCGCGTCCGCGAACAGTTCCGGCGCCGGCATCGCATAGCGCACAACCTCGGCGACGTTGATGTCGGCGACGGTGAAGCGCCCGCCGACCACGAAGCCGCTCGTCGCGAGGTGCTGGTCGAGTACCGCGAACGGTGCACGCAGCGCCGCGACCGCGGCCTCCGCCACGGCCGGATCGCGCTCCGCGGGTGGCCTGCCGACGCGGTGATACAGGATCTGGATCGAATGCGGCTCGACCTCGGTCGCGGCCCAGAGCGCCCACATCCCCATCAGGCCGTCCTCGGCATGATCGGCCGGACCGAGCGCGCCACCGTGCTTGCGCGCGAGATGGAGGTTGATCGCGAGCGACTCGTGCAGGATCAGCCCGTCATCGTCGACCGACGGCACATGCCCGTTCGGGTTGATCGCCAGGAACGTGGGCGAACGCGTGTTCAAGGGTGCATCCGGCGCTTGCGGATCGGCGAGTCGGTAGGCCTGGATCACCGGTACGTGGCGGAACTCCAGGCCCATTTCGAAGGCGAGCCAGATGTTGCGCGAGGCGCGCGAGCGATAGACGCCGTAGATGGTGAGCATCGAGCGAGGTCCCCCCGTGGCACGACGATCGCCGCCGTCACGGGCCCCGTCAAGCCGGCCGCCTTGCGGGCGCGCATCGACCATGCAGGATGGCGCAAGACGCAGACGGAGCCATGACGTGACCCAAGCCACCTGGCGCAACCGCGCCGCGACGACGTTCGACTGCGAGAAGCGCCCCGCGACCGGTACGCGCGGCATGGTGGTGACCAATCATCCGCTCGCCTCCGCCGCCGGCGCCGAGATGCTCGCCGCCGGCGGCAACGCGGTGGACGCGGCGGTCGCGGCGCTGTTCACGCTCACCGTCGTCGAGCCGATGATGGTGGGCATTCTCGGCGGCGGGCTGACGCATCTGCGCCTGCCCGATGGCAGTCACCGCATCATCGACGGGCTGCCGACGGCACCGGCGGCAACGCGGCCGGACATCTTCCGCCCGGTCTCCGACACCCTGCCGACCTATCTCGACACGGAAGGGCGAGAGAACGCGGTCGGCCCGAAGGCGGCCGCCGCCCCCGGCGCGCTGCCGTCCTGGTGCGAGACGCTGGCGCGCTTCGGCACGATGCCGCTCGCCGACGTGATGGAGCCGGCGATCCGGCACGCATCGCGCGGCTTCCGCATCACGCCGTTCCTGCACGAGTGCATTGCCGACACGGCGGCCGATCTCGCCCGCGATGCCGAGATCGCGCGGCTCTATCTGCCGGATGGTGCGCCGCTCGCGGCCGGCAGCCGTCTGGTGCAGGGCGACTACGCCGAGGTGCTGCGCGACATCGTGCGCGAGGGGCCGGCCGTGCTGCACGGCGGTGCGCTCGGCCGCGTCGTGGCGGATCATTTCGCCCGGGCGGGCGGCTTCCTGAGCCTCGCCGACCTCAGCGTCTACCGCACGGTCGAGCGCGAGGTCGTGCGCGGGACCTATCGCGGCGTCGAGATCATCGGCCCGCCGCCGCCCTCCTCGGGCGGCGTGCACATCGTTCAGATGCTGAACATCCTGGAGGGCTACGACATCCGGAGCCTCGGCTTCGGCACGGACGCGACGCTGCACCTGATCGCCGAGGCGCTGAAGATCGCCTTCGCCGACCGCAAGGCCGCCACCGGCGACCCGGCCTTCGTGGCCACACCGGTCGCGCGGCTGCTCGACAAGGCCTATGCGGCGGAGCGCCGCGCGGTGATCGATCCGGCGCGCGCCCAGACGTGGGGGGCTGCGGTGGCGATGCTGGAATCCGCCAACACCACGCACATCACCGTGGCCGATGCGGAGGGCTGCATCGTCTGCTCGACCCAGACCATCAACAGCCTGTTCGGCGCGCGCATCATCGTGCCCGGCACCGGGATGGTGGCGAACAATCACATGTACCTGTTCGACCCGCATCCGGGAAACACGCTGTCGATCGCGCCGGGCAAGCGGGTGACGACCTCGATGTCGCCGATGATCGCGCTCGCGGGCGGACGGCCGCGCTACGCGCTCGGCCTGCCCGGTGGCCTGCGCATCTTCGGCTCGGCGATGCAGGCCTTCCTCGACCTGATCGATCACGGCATGACGTTGCAGGAGGCGGTGGAGGCGCCGCGGCTCTGGACCCAGGGCCATACGGTCGAGGTCGAGTCAGAGTTCCCGGAGGCGGTGCGCGACGGCCTGCGCGCGCGCGGCCACGAGATCGTCGTGCTGCCGCATGTCGCGAGCGGCATGAACGCGATCGAGTTCCACACTGACGGGTCGATGACGGGGGCCGCGTGCTGGCGCGCCGACGGCACGCCGATCGGCGTCAGCGGCGGCCATGCGCGCAAGGGCGTGCGGTTCTGGCCCGATCGGGCGAAGACAGCCTGATCGCAGCGTTCGCGCGCGGCCGCCCCACAAGCCCCGCGCGCATCACACGTCCAGGTTCGCGACCTTCAGCGCGTTCTCGACGATGAACTCGCGCCGCGGCTCGACCACGTCGCCCATCAGCGTGGTGAACACGTCGCCCGCCTCCTCGGCGGCGCCGATCCGCACCTGAAGCAGGCTGCGGTTGGCGGGATCGAGCGTCGTCTCCCAGAGCTGATCGGGGTTCATCTCGCCCAAGCCCTTGAAGCGCTGGATGGTCAATCCCTTGCGGCCGGTCTCGGTCACGGCCTCAGTCAGGCCCACGGGGCCTGAGACCATGCGCTCCGTGGCGCCCACGCGCCAGACCGCCGGACGTGACCACAGCGCAGCGAGGTCGGCGCGCTCGCCATCCAGACGCCGCGCCTCCGCGCTTTGCAGCAGCGTGCCGTCGAGCACATAGCGCTCGGTCACGCCACGCAGCGTGCGGCTGAACACCGTCACCCCGTCCTCGGCGACACCGCGCCAGCCGCGATCGGCCTCGCGCTCCTGCGCATCGAGCCGGCGCGCGACGGTGGCCGCGATGTCGCCCGCGCGCGCCGGATCGGACAGCAGAGAGAGCGAGAGCCCGCCGATGATTGCCGCCTGCTCGATCAGCGCAGCAGGCGCGGCTGCGGCCAGGCGCAGGATGGCGCCACGCTGCGCACGCGCACGGTCCACCACCGCGCGCAGCGCCTCGCCGGCGAGCGGCGCGGCCTCGGCTGGGGTCAGGCTGGCGCCCTCGAGCGCCCGCTCGACCAGGTAGGCCTCGAGCGCCCGGTCGTCCTTCAGGTAGCGTTCCTCGTTGCCGCGCTTGGCGCGATAGAGCGGAGGCTGGGCGATGTAGAGATGCCCGCGCTCGACCAGCTCCGGCATCTGGCGGAAGAAGAACGTCAGCAGCAGCGTGCGGATGTGCGAGCCGTCCACGTCCGCGTCGGTCATGATGACGATCTTGTGGTAGCGCAGCTTGCCGAGGTCGAAGCCGCCCTCCTCGGGCGCGCCGCGGCCGATCCCGGTGCCGAGCGCGGTCACCAGCGTGCCGATCTCCGCCGAGTGCAGCATGCGGTCGAAGCGCGCGCGCTCGACGTTCAGGATCTTGCCGCGCAAGGGCAGGATCGCCTGGAAGGCACGGTTGCGCCCCTGCTTGGCCGAGCCGCCCGCGCTGTCGCCCTCGACGATGAAGAGCTCGGAATGGCGCGGGTCGCGCTCCTGGCAGTCGGCGAGCTTGCCGGGCAGCGAGGAGACGTCGAGCACGCCCTTGCGGCGCGTGAGTTCCCGCGCCTTGCGCGCTGCCTCGCGCGCGGCGGCCGCCTCGGCCATCTTGCCGAGGATGCGCTTGGTTTCCGCCGGATGCGTCTCGAACCAGTGCGACAGCGCGTCCGCGACCAGTGCCTGTACCACCGGCTGCACCTCGGAGGAGACGAGCTTGTCCTTCGTCTGCGAAGAGAATTTCGGGTCGGGAACCTTCGCCGACAGCACCGCGGTGAGGCCCTCGCGCATGTCCTCGGCCTGGATCTCCACCTTGTCCTTGCGCGAGAGCACCTCCGGGGCGACGCGGTTGATGGTGCGCGTCAGCGCGGCGCGGAAGCCGGCAAGATGCGCGCCGCCGTCGCGCTGCGGGATGTTGTTGGTGAAGCAGAGCATCGTCTCGGTGTAGCTGTCGTTCCACGACAGCGCCATTTCGACGGTGATCCCGTCACGCTCGGCGCGGAACGCGATCGGCCGGTCGATCAGCGGCTTGTGCGCGCGGTCGAGATACTGCTGGAACGCGATCAGCCCGCCCTCGTAGCGCAGTTCGTGCCGCACCGGCGGGACATGACGCGCGTCCGTCAGCACGATCGCCACGCCGGAGTTGAGGAAGGCGAGCTCGCGCAGCCGACGCTCCAGCCGCGCGAAGTCGAACTCGATGTTGGTGAACACGGACGGGCTCGGCAGGAAGCTCACCTGCGTGCCGGTGCGACCGGGCGGATCGGCTGGTCCCACCACCGCGAGCGGCGCCTCGGGCTCGCCGCCATCGACGAAGCGCATGGAGTGCTCGACGCCGTTGCGCCAGACCCGCACCTCGAGCCAGTCGGAGAGCGCGGTGACGACCGAGACGCCGACCCCGTGCAACCCGCCCGAGACCTTGTAGCTGTTCTGGTCGAACTTGCCGCCGGCGTGCAGCGTGGTCATCACCACCTCGACGGCGGAGACGCCCTCCTCTGGGTGGATGTCGGTCGGGATCCCCCGCCCGTCATCGGCGACCGTGACCGAGCCGTCGCCGTTCAGCGTCACCTCGACGCGCGTGGCATGACCCGCCAGCGCCTCGTCGATGGCGTTGTCGACCACCTCGAACACCATGTGGTGGAGGCCCGAGCCGTCATCGGTGTCGCCGATATACATGCCCGGCCGCTTGCGCACGGCATCGAGCCCTCGGAGCACGCGGATCGAGGCCGCGGAGTAGGAGCCTTCGGGCGGCGGAGGAAGCGCCCGGGCGGGTTCGCTCATCGCGTTGATTTTCCTAAGTATTTTTCCCCGATGCTGGGGAGGTGCATTATACCCTGGACGGCACCGGATGGGCAGACCCGAGCCCGATCGGATCGAGCATGCCTCCCTCCACCCGGAAGGCTTCCGAGCCGCCGGCGAGCGGGGCGAACACGCGCGCATCGGTCCCCGTGAGGAAGGCCTGCGCCGGCAGTCCGGCGAGCGCCGCGAACAATGCCTCGCGCCGCGGTGCGTCGAGATGGGCCGCCACCTCGTCGAGCAGCAGGATCGGCGCGAAGCCGCGCGCCTCGGCGATCAGCGCGGCGTGGCCGAGCACGACGGAGACCAGCAGGACCTTCTGCTCGCCGGTCGAGCAGAGCGCGGCGGGAAGGTTCTTGGGCGCGTGGATCAGCGCAAGATCGGCGCGGTGCGGTCCGATCCGCGCCGAGCCGGACGCGGCATCCGTTGTCCGCCCCTCGCGCAGGCGCAGGCGCAGCGCGTCCTCGGCGGCAAGCGCCGGACCGGCCTCGAGTGCGGCGACCCAGTCGCAGACGACCTCGGCACGGGCGGCCGGGAACGCGCCCACGACCCGGGCCGCGAGGGCGCGGTTCAGCCGCGCGACCAGCTCCCGCCGTGCGGCCGCGACGGCGATGCCGTGCCGCGCCATCGCGTCTTCCAGCCCGTCGAGCCAGGCCGGATCGGCGCGGCCGGCGAGCAGGCGGTTGCGCTCGGCCAGCGCGGTCTCGTAGGCGGCGACCTCGCGCGCATGCGCGGGCTCGATCGCCCAGACCAGGCGGTCGAGGAACCGCCGCCGCCCCGCCGCGCCGTCCAGGAACAGCCGGTCCATCTGCGGCGTCAGCCACACCGCGGCGACACGCGCCGCGATCTCGGCCTGGCTGCGCGGCGCCGCGCCATCGAGCAGGAACGCGCGCCGGGTCGCGCCCGCCTCTTCGACCCCTGTGCCGAGCTCGAGTGGGCCCTCCGGGCCCGTGACGCGACCCGCAACCGCCCAGGTCGGAGCCACGCTGCCGTCCGGCTCGCGCCGCGCGAGCTCCGCGAGCCGCGCGCCGCGCAGGCCACGCCCGGGGGTGAGCAGGCTGATCGCCTCCAGGAGGTTGGTCTTGCCAGCGCCGTTCTGGCCCACGAGCACCACGACCGGCGCGGTGAACCGCGCGGTCAGGTCCTGGTAGGAGCGGAAGCACGTGAGCGTCAGGCGGTCGAGACGGAGAGGGGCCATGGGTGAGAGATGGTGCGTGAGCGACGGGCCGGTCACGTCCGTGGCAGTGGCACGGGATTGAGGTGTCAGTCAGGCGTTGTCGCCGGACGGCGCCCACGATCCAATGCTCACCGTCCCAGGCATGGGCCGGGGACGCAGCCGGGAGCCCCGGCCTCGGTGCAATCCCGGCCCGCAGGCGGAGCGCCGCATCTGCGTCCACGCTGCGTCCACGAGCCGAGGCGGCCGCACGGTCCGCGCGCCCTGGCCGGCCGCTCCGGCCGGCTTGACCCGCCCGCGAAACCTCGTCAGAACACCGCCTCTTCCTGGCCTTGCGGGCGCGTAGCTCAGCGGGAGAGCACTACCTTGACACGGTAGGGGTCAGAGGTTCGATCCCTCTCGCGCCCACCAGGACCGGCGGCACTCAATCCCCATCCGCACCGTACTGCACGACCCGCACCGGATCGAGCGTCACGAGCCCGCTGCCCATCATTCGCCTGAGCTCTGGGAGGAACGCGGTGATCCGCTCCGCGGCATCGATGATCTCGATCACCAGCGGCAGGTCCTCCGACAGGCGCAGGATCTTCGCCGTGTGCAGCCGGCTCGACCGCCCATAGCCCATCGGCCCGCGCAGCACCGTCGCGCCCGCAAGCCCGATCTCGCGCGCCTTCAGCACGATCGCCTCGTAGAGCGGGCGGCCCTCATGACGGTCGCTCTCGCCGATGAAGATGCGCAGCAGGAGCGCGTCCTCGGGGATCGGCATGACCTACCTCCTCAGCCGGTTGATCCGGGTGGCGAGTGTCCATCCCAGCCACACCGCCACGAGCCACAGCACGACCGAGACGCCGACAGCGAGTGTCGCGAGCGCGGGGCGCCCGGCCTCGACCAGACGAACGGTCTCAAGGCTGAAGATCGAGAACGTGGTGTAGCCGCCGCAGAGCCCGGTCATGACGAACTGGCGCTGGCGCGGCGAGGCGAGCAGCCGGCCATCCGGCCCGGCGAGCGCAGCATAGATACCGATAAGGAACGATCCGGTAACGTTCACGAACAGCGTGCCCCAGGGAAAGCCCGAACCGGCCCAGTCATGCAGTGCCTCACCCGCGAGCCAGCGCGCCGTGCCGCCAAGCGCGCTGCCGAGCGCGACCGCCGCGTACAGTGCCGTGGTCTCCCGCCAGGCGGGCGACACGGCTCAGCCCTGCGCCGCGAGCAGGGCGCCGATTGCGAGGCCGAGCGCCGCGGCCGCCGGGCAGAGCCCCAGCGACAGCGCGGTGTTCGCCCCGGCGCGCCGCCAGTCGCCGTCGCGCGCCAGTGCAAGTGTCTGCAGGCTGAACGACGAGACCGTGGTGTAGCTGCCGAGAAAGCCGATCACCGCGAGTTGCCAGGCGTGGTCGGCGACGGGCCGGCCAAGCCCCGCCGCCGCGAGTGCGGCGATGATGCCGATCGCGAGGGCACCGCTCACATTCACCACCATCGTGCCCCAGGGGAACGTTTCGCCGACGGCGCGGCCGACCACGCCCGACAGCCAGTACCGCGCCATGCCACCGAGCGCACTGCCGAGCACGACCCAGAACACCGCGTCCATGCCTCCGTCCCGCGCAGTCCGGACACCAGCCTCTCCGGATCGTCGCAGCGCGGCGCGCGTCGTGTCCACAGCCGGCATCCTGCGCGCCGGGCCGTCGCCGCGGTTGAGGTGCCTTGCGTGCCCTTCGCGTTGCGGCCCCGCAGTGCCGGTGTATGATCACTGGCAGTCCGCGCCCCCCGACTCGGCGCTCAACCCTGCAGCGAGACGAGGTTCCCCTGGCCCTCTTCAAGCGTCCTCGCACCGACGCGCCGGCCGCCGCATCCGACGCCGACGCAGGATACCGCGACGGTATTCGCCCCGTGTCCGACGAGGCGGTCGCCCGCCCGACCACGATCCGAAAGGAAGGCCCCTCCATGGCGTTGAAGCCGAACTTCCCGGCGACCGGGATCCCGCCACAGCCGACCCAGCCCTCCGCCGGCCCGCTCGCGCGGCCGGCGCCGGCGCCGGCGGCGCGACCGCAGGCCGGCGACCGTCGTGCACTGGTGGTCGGGCGCGGGATCGCGCTGTCGGGCGGCGCGATCAGCGACTGCGAGCGGCTGGAGGTGCACGGCACGGTCGAGGTGTCGATCCGTCACGCGCTCGAACTCATCATCGCCGATTCGGGCGTGTTTCGCGGCGAGGCGGAGATCGAGGAGGCCGACATCTCGGGCGCCTTCGACGGCTCGGTCACCGCGACGTCGAGGCTGGTGGTGCGCTCGACCGGGAAGGTCACCGGCACGATCCGCTGCCAGCGTCTGATGGTCGAGGAAGGCGCGCAGGTCTCGGGCCAGATTGAGATGATCTCGGCCGCCCCTGCCGCGCGCCCGGCTCCGGCGGCCATGGAGGCCACGCCGGCTGCCGCCCCCCCGGCACCGCCTGAGCCCGTCTACGCCCGGAGCTGATCTCGCCGTCCCGGCCGGAGCGCGCGCCCGCCGCCGATGACCGCCCCCGTCCCCGCGGCCCTCGCGCTGCTGGCGGGGGTCGTCGTCCTGATCGGTTGCGCCGGCTCTCAACCGGAGCGCGAGCAGGCGGCGCTCGACCACGCGCTGAGAGACATGGCAGCGGCCCAGGCGGGGCTGGAGGCGATGCGCCGTGGTGTTGCCCCCTACGAGGTCGCCCCGCGGCCGATCCTGCCTGCCGCCGCGCGCACCGGCCTGGCCCGATCGCCGCGTTCGGCCAACGATCTCGCCGGGCTGACGGATGGCGAACTGCGCGCCGTGATGGGCGATCCCGATCTCGTGCGCGACGAGGGCGAGGCGCAGGCCTGGCTCTATCGCGGCCCGTCCTGCCTGCTCGATGTGTTCCTGGAAGGGGAGAGCGAGCCCCGGGTGGTGCTGGCGACGGCGCGTGCGGCAGGGTTGAATCGGGTGCCGGAGGAGGTGTGCCTGCGCGCGCTCTCGCGTGCCCGCGCACGGCTCTGGTGACGGCCGCTCAGGCCAGCGCGTAGTCCGCTTCCGCCGTGTAGTGCGCCTGGTCGCGCGCAAGGTGCGACGAGAACAGGGTGAACCGTTCGACCGGCACCGGCGCGGCCCTGAACAATCCATGCGCCCGCAGGAACTCGCCCAGCTTCACCGGATCGGGGTTGTCCAGCCGGGCCAGCGTTACGTGCGGGCTGAACCGCCTCCGTTCCGGCTCGCAGCCAGCCCGCACCACCGCGGATTCGATCTTGGCGCGCAGGTGCTCAAGCGCCGGGTTCTTCTCCACCCCGACCCAGAGCGCGTTCGCCCGTCCGCGCGCCTCGAAGGCCCCCACTCCCGCGAGCGTCAGTGCGAAACCGCGCGCGCTGATGGCCGAGAGGCTCGTGTCGATGTCGTCGGCGCGGCCGTTGTCCACCGCGCCGATGAAGCGCAGTGTGAGGTGGTAGTTCGCGGGCGGCACCCATTTCGCGCCGGCGAAGCGGTGCATGACCAGCAGCTGGAGCCGCTCACGCAGCTCCTGCGGCAGGGCCAGCGCGACGAACAGCCGTACCACGTCACGACCTCGCCTTCGCGATCAGCCGCTCGACCGCGGGAAGGATGCGCGCGACCATCACCGCGACCCCGCGCGCGTTCGGATGGATCCCGTCCGGCTGGTTGAGCGCGGGCTCCGCCGCCACGCCGTCGAGGAAGAACGGATAGAACACCACGTCATGCTCGCGCGCGAGGCGCTCGAACGCGCCGCGGAATGCCTCGCCGTATTCGCTCCCGAGATTGGGCGGCGCAAGCATACCGGCCAGCAGCGCGGGAACGCCACGCTCGGCGAGCCGGCGCAGGATCGCGTCGAGATTGGCGTAGGTTGCCTCCGGGGCGACCGCGCGCAGCCCGTCATTGCCCCCCAGCGCCACGATCGCGACATCCGGCCGCTCGGCGAGCGCCCAGTCGAGCCGCGCCCGCCCACCGGCGGTGGTGTCGCCGGAGACGCCGCCGTCCAGCACCCGCGCGGGGATGCCTTTGGCACGCAGCGCGGCTTCGAGCTGGGCGACGAAGCCCTCGGAGCGCGCGAGGCCGTAGCCCGCGGTCAGGCTGTCGCCGAGGGCCAGGATCCGCACCTCGCGCGCCTCGGCCCGCCCTGACATGGGCGTGAGAACGGCGGCCCCTGCCAATGCCAGCGCTTTGCGCCGGCCCAGCCCCGAGCCATATCCCTGCTGATCTCCGGAGGATTTTCCCGACATGGACGCCATGGTTCACCCCGCTCGGGCGGGCGGCGATGCCCTGATTGATGTGCGTGACCTGCACTTCACCGTGGCGTCGCAGGCCGGCGAGGTCAACATCCTGCGCGGCATCACGCTGTCCGTGACGCAGGGCGAGGCGGTCGGCGTGGTCGGGCCGTCCGGCTCGGGCAAGTCCACGCTGATGATGCTGCTCGGCGGGCTCGACCGGCCCACCGGCGGCGCGGTGCGTGTCGCTGGGCACGACCTTGGCGCGCTGGATGAGGACGCGCTCGCCCGCTTCCGGCGCGATCATGTCGGCATCGTGTTCCAGTCGTTCCACCTCGTGCCGACCATGACGGCCGAGGAGAACGTGGCGATCCCGCTGGAGTTCGCCGGTGTGCGCGGGGCGTTCGAGCGGGCGCGCGCGGTGCTCGAGAGCGTCGGGCTCGGCCACCGCATCCACCACTATCCGGCGCAGCTCTCGGGCGGTGAGCAGCAGCGCGTGGCGCTTGCGCGCGCCTTCGTCGCCGAGCCCGAGATCATCCTCGCCGACGAGCCGACCGGGAACCTCGACCAGGCGACGGGGTCGCAGGTGATCGAGTTGCTGTTCGGATTGCGCGCCCGCCACGGCACGACGCTGGTGCTGATCACCCACGACCCCGATCTCGCCCACCGCTGCGGCCGGATCGTCTCGCTCGCCGACGGGCGCGTGGTCTCCGACCGGCCAGCGCTGCCAGAGGCGGCCTGATGGAGGGCACGCTCGCGCCTCCCCGCCCGGCGGTCGCGGCCAGAAGCGGGGAGGCTTCCGTCCTCGGCACGGCCTGGCGGCTGGCGCTGCGCGAACTGCGCGGCGGCACGCGCGGCCTCAGGATCGTCATTGCCTGCCTCGCCCTCGGCGTCGCCGCGATCGCCGGCGTCGGCACGCTGACCAGCGCCGTGCTGGAGGGCATGCGCGCGGACGGGCGGCGCATCCTGGGCGGGGATCTCGAGGTCTCGGCGGGCAACAGGCCGATCGCGCAGAACGCGCTCGACTGGATCGCCGCACGCGGCGGGCAGATCGCCGAGGTGGTCGAGATGCGCTCGATGCTGGTGGTCGAGGATGGCGCGCGCGATCGCATGCTGGTGGAGCTGAAGGCGGTCGGGCCGGCCTATCCGCTCTACGGCAACGCGCGGATCGAGGGCGCACCCGACTTCGCCACTGGTTTGGAGTCGCGCGACGGCGTGCCGCGCGTCGCGGTCGAGCCCGTGGTGATGGATCGGCTCGGCCTCGCGCCGGGGCAGCGCGTCCGGGTTGGTGACGCCGTGTTCGCGGTCGCCGGCGCGATCGCCGAGGAGCCGGACCGGGTGGCGCGGCCCACCGTATTCGGCCCGCGTGCGCTGATCAGCCGCGACGCGCTGGACGCGACCGGGCTGGTGCAGCCCGGCAGTCTCGTCCGGTTCGACTACCGTGTGCGCTTGGCGGCGGGCGAGGACGTGCGCGCCTTCATCGCCTCCCTGCGCGCGACCTTCCCCGACGGCGGCTGGCGCATCCGCAGCTACGCCGAGGCCGCGCCCGGCGTGATCCGGTTCGTCGAGCAGACCTCGCTGTTCCTCACGCTGGTCGGCCTGACCGCGCTGCTGGTCGGCGGGATCGGCGTGGTGAACGGCGTGCGCGCCTGGCTCGACAGCCGCCGTCGCACCATCGCGACGCTGAAATGCCTCGGCGCGCCGGCCGCGACCGTGTTCGCGACCTACGCGATCCAGCTCGGCGCGATCGCCGTGCTCGGCATCGCGATTGGGTTGGTGGTCGGCACGGGTGCGCCCTGGCTCGCCGGCGCGCTGCTGGCCGACGTCCTGCCGGTGCCGCCGCGCTTCGGGCTCTACCCCTTACCGCTCGTGCTCGCCGCGCTGTTCGGGCTGCTGACGGCCGCGACCTTCGCGCTCTGGCCGCTCGCGCGCGCCCGCGAGATCCCCGCGGTGGCGCTGTTCCGCGACGAGGTGGCGCAGAGCCGCGCCCGGCCGCGCGCCTGGGTGATCGCGGCCAACATGGCGCTCGCCGCGGCGTTGGTGGGGCTGGTCGTGGCGGTGGCGCAGGACCGCCAGTTCGCCGCCGCGTTCTGTGGCGCCGCCGCCGGCACGCTGGTGCTGTTCCGGCTCGGCGGCTGGGCGGTGAAGCGCGCGGCCGCCGCCGCGCCGCGCCACCTGCCGCCGGCGCTCCGGCTCGGGCTCGCCAATCTGCACCGCCCCGGTTCGGCGACCGCGCTGATGCTGGTCTCGCTCGGCCTGGGGCTCTCGACCCTCGCCTCGGTGGCAATGATCCAGGGTAACCTCCAGCGCCAGGTGGGGGAGCGCCTGCCCGAGCGGGCACCTGCGTTCTTCTTCATCGACATCCAGAACGATCAGGTCGTGCGGTTCGACCAGCTGGCCGCGTCCGTGCCCGGGGTCGGCGAGATTGCGCGCGTGCCGTCCTTGCGGGCGCGGATCGTCGCCGTGAACGGCACGCCTGCCGAGCAGGTGCAGGCGACCGAGGACACGGCGTGGGCGCTGCGTGGCGATCGCGGCCTCACCTATGCCGGGACGCCACCCGAGGGCACACGGCTGGTCGCGGGGTCGTGGTGGTCGCCCGACTACCGGGGCGAGCCGCTGGTGTCGTTCGACGGACGGCTTGCCGCCGGCTGGGGCATCGGCGTGGGTGACCGGCTGACCGTGAACGTGCTGGGCCGCGACCTCGATCTCCGCATCGCCAGCCTGCGCGTGATCGACTGGCGCAGCTTCGGGCTGAACTTCACCCTGATCGCCTCGCCCGGGCTGCTGGAGGCGGCGCCGCACACGCACATCGCGACGGTGCACGCGCTGCCCTCGGCCGAGGCGCCGCTGCTGCGCGCCGTCACCGACGCGCTGCCGAACGTCTCGGCGATCCGGGTGCGCGATGCGCTCGAATCGGTGAACCAGCTCCTGGGCCGGATCGGCGACGCGCTGTCCTCCACCGGCGGCATCACCCTGCTCTCGGGGGCGCTCGTGCTCGCCGGGGCGATCGCGGCCGGGCGGCGGCAGCGCATCCGCGACGCGGTGGTGCTGAAGACGCTGGGGGCGACGCGGCGGCAGATCCTCGCCGCCTATCTGGTGGAGTTCGGCATCCTTGGCGCCGCCGCCGGGCTGCTCGCCGCCCTGGTCGGCTCGGCCGCCTCCTGGGCGGTGACGACCTACGTGATGCGCGCCGACTGGGCGTTCCTGCCCGGCACGCTGGGTGTCACCATCCTCGCCTGCGTCGTGCTCACGATCGCGTTCGGCTGGCTCGGCACCTGGGCGGCGCTCAGGGCGAAGCCGGCGCCACTGCTGCGGGCGGAGTAGCCGGCGGTGATCCGGATTTCATTTGATTCCTGATCACGCCGGGCCATATTCGCAACCGAAACCGCCAACCGACGGGAGGTTGAAGCAACCCATGGCCTGGACTCCTGAAACCCGCGCCTATGGCGCAACGCAGACGGTGCCGTCCGCCGGCGTGGACGCCGCGCGGCTGGATACCGGCCTTCGCAAATACCTGCTCGGCGTCTACAACTACATGGCGTCGGGCCTGCTGCTGACCGGCATCATCGCGCTCCTGTTCGCGACCACGCCGGCGCTGTTGCAGCTGCTCTACGCCCCGGTGCAGACCCCGGCAGGCGTGGTCGTGCGTCCGACCATCCTCGCCTGGGTGGCGATGCTGAGCCCGCTCGCCTTTGTCCTGGTGCTGAGCTTCGGCATCAACAAGCTGTCGAAGACGGCCGCGCAGGGGCTGTTCTGGCTGTTCGCCGGCGCGATGGGCCTCAGCCTGACCAACATCTTCCTGGTGTTCACCGGCGAGAGCATCGCGCGCGTGTTCTTCATCACCGCCGCCACCTTCGCAGCGATGAGCGTGTACGGCTACACCACCCAGCGCGACCTCTCGAAGATGGGCGCGTTCCTGATGATGGGCCTGATCGGCATCATCATCGCGATGGTGGTGAACATCTTCCTTGCCTCGTCGGCGCTGCACTTCGCGATCAGCGTGATCGGCGTGCTGGTGTTCGTTGGCCTGACCGCCTGGGACACCCAGCGGATCAAGAACGACTACATCCAGCATGCCTATGCCGAGGGCACGGAGCTCGCCGGCAAGCGCACGGTGATGGACGCGCTGGCGCTCTACCTGAACTTCATCAACCTGTTCATGATGCTGCTCCAGCTCTTCGGTCAGCGGAACGAGTAGCCCGCGCGGCAGCGGATGTGAGCGGGGCCCGGGGAGCGATCCTCGGGCCCTGTCCGTTGAGGCGTGCGGCGTCTACGGGGTGGCGAGGGCGTCGGGCGCCTCGCGCAGCCGCGACGGCCTGAGTTTGCCCTTGCTCTCCAGGATCGGGTGCGCCACGGCGGTCAGGTGCGCGATCACGCGCTTGAGGTCGCGCAGGATGTCGAGATGCATCGACGAGGTCTCGATCGAGGCGAGCGTGCCCTCGCGCAGCCGGCGCAGATGGCTCTCGGTCGCCTGGCGCTCGATCACCCGCACGTCCTCCTTCGCCTCGACGAGTTGGCGTGCCATCTCGACATCGCGCGTGACGAACACCGCCACCGCGAGCCGCAGCTGCTCGACCGCGAGCGAATGCAGGCGCTTGATCTCGCCCCACCCCTCGTCGGAGAAGGAGACGCGCAGCCGGTGCTTCTTCGCCGCGAGCTCAAGCAGCGTCTTGTCGATGATGTCGCCGACATGTTCGAGATTGGTCGTGAACAGGATCAGGTCGAACGCCTGGCGCGACTGCTCCTCCGTCAGCGGCCGGCGCGTGAGCCGCGTCAGGTAGAGCTTGACCTCCTCCTGCGCCCGGTCAACCTCGGCATCGAGCCGCTTGATCGCCTCGCGCCGCGTCGCATGCGCCTGCTCGAAGGGCAGGATCGCCTCGCGCAGCATCACCTCGACCGTGTCGGCAAGGCGCATCACCTCGCGTGTGGCCGCCGACAGCGCCACGTTCGGCCGATCCAGCGCCTCCTCGTCGAGATGGCCGATCGGCTGCGCGCCAGGCTCGGGCATCGGGTCGGGGAGCACGCGGCGGAGCAGTTGCGCGGCCGGTCCGGTGAGCGGCAGGAACACGGTCGCGAGCGCGAGATTGAACAGCGTGTGCGCATTGGCGGTCTGGCGCGCGACATCCGTGTCGATCAGCGCGAGCAGCGCGGCGGCGTGTTCGACGAGCGGCAACGCCGCGAGCGCGCCCGCCGCGCGGAACATCAGGTTGCCCACCAGCATGCGCCGCACCGCGGGCGGCGCGCGCAGGTTGACGCCGAGCGGAATGAACCCCGAGCCGATATTCGCACCCAGGACCAGCGTGACGGCGAGCGACGCGTCCAGCACGCCGGCCAGGGCGAGCGAGATGAACAGCAGCACCGATGCGACCGAGGAGTGCGCCAGCCAGGTCAGCAGGGCAGCGATCGCCAGCGCAAGCAGCGGTTCGCCGCCGAGATGGGCCAGCACCTCGATCAGCAGCCAGTTCTCGCGCAGCGGCTGCGAGGCCGCGACGATCATCCCGAGTGCGAGGATCATGAGCCCGAGCCCAATGAACACCCGGCCCGACTGCTTCACGATCGCATTCTCCGACAGCATGAAGGCGAGCGTGCCGGCCAACAGCAGGGCGGGGATCGCAGGGCGCGGGTCGAACGACATCGCCTGCACCACGAGCGTCGAGCCGATATCGGCGCCGAGCAGCACCGCGAGCGCGGGGGCGAGGGCGATCAGCCCGCGCTCGGCGAAGGAGGTCAGCAGCAGCGCGGCCGCAGTCGAGCTTTGCAGTGTCGCCGCAGTCGCGATCCCGGCGCCGCAGGCAGCGATCCGGTTGCGCGTCGCCCGCGCGATCAGCCCGCGCAGCCGCTCGCCAAAGGCGCGCAGTACGCCCGTGCGGACCATCCGGGTCGCCCAGATCAGCAGGGCGACACCGCCGAGCAGGTTCAGCAGCAGCATCTGCCCCGACATCGGACTCCGTCCTCCGCGACTCGCGCATCATATGACACTTTGATGACAGGGGCTCGCAGGGCACGCCAGCGGCGTGGGGTTATGCCTCGAGCACTTCGAGCACCTCACCCGTGGGGGTAAAGCAGGCCGCGACCAGTTGTCCGCCGAGGCCGCAGCCGGCATCCAGTGTGACTCCGTAGCCGTGCTCGACCGGCCCGTCGGCGCGGCGGCAGAACCCGCGCACCAGCCGCGCGAACCCGCCCCAACCGCGGATCTCGCCGTCCTCGCCGGCGATCCCGGCGGCGGCGCGCTCGAAACCGAGATCGTCCCACCAGAACGAGTCGCCCTGGGCGTCGAACGGCCGGTCGGGGTTCACGCCGGCGGCGACGAACAGCACGCCGGGCGCCTCGCCGGCGAGGTCCTGCGGCACGGTGAAGGCGGCGCGCTTGAGCGTGGTCAGCAGCGGCTCGTGGCCGGGGCGGGCGCGGATCGCGGCCATCAGCCCCGCGGTCCAGCGCGCCCGCTCGACCGGCCCCTGCCCCGCCGCTCGCAGGCCCTCGGCGACCGTCGCGCCATAGGCAGCAAGCGTCGCGCCGATGCCATGATCGGCCATCCAGCGCACCGCCTCCACCGCGGTCGCCGGGCCGGGCGCGTATTGCAGGCGGAGCAGGCGGTGCAGCATCTCCTCCTGGGCGCCGCGCAGCAGCACAACGTCCTCGGGCTCGAACCCGGGACGCGCGAGCACGGCGCGGCGGAACAGCAGGATCTCGTCGAGCGTGCCGCCGACATCGGGGCCGATTCCCAGCGCATTGCCGAGATAGACCAGCCGGTCGCCGAGCCAGACCCGGGTCTCCAGCGCCGCATGCAGGGCAGAGAGCCGCGCGCGCTCGCCGCGCACCGCGGCAACGGCCCAGACGCGGCGCGCGGGCGAGAGCCGGGCGAAGCGGTCTGCGGCGGGTGCGGAGGCGGATGTGGTCATGCAGGGGCGATCATGCCCCGGCTTGCGCCGGGACGCGACCGCGCCCCGCTGGTCAGGCCGCCTTCAGCACCGTCGCGAGCTTGGCCGCCGCGGTCGGCTTGTCGACCTGCTCGATCGCGGCGAGCTCGGCGGCGAGGCGGTCCATCGCCTGCTCATAGATCTGCCGCTCGCTGAACGACTGGTCGGGCTGGCCGGCGTTGCGGTGCAGGTCGCGCACCACCTCGGCGATCGCGATCGGATCGCCGGAGTTGATCTTCGCCTCGTACTCCTGCGCCCGGCGGCTCCACATGGTGCGCTTGACGCGCGCGCGGCCCTTCAGCGTGGAGAGCGCGAGGTCGATCGCTTTGCGTGAAGAGAGCTTGCGCAGCCCGGCGGTCTTGGCCTTCGCAACCGGCACGCGGAGCACCATCCGGTTCTCCTCGAACTCGACCACGATCAGGGTCAGCCGGTGCCCGGCGATCTCCTCGTTGACGATGCCGGTCACGCGCCCGACGCCGTGGGTCGGGTAGACCACATAATCGCCGACCACGAACTCCGGCTGCGGCGGTGCGGCCGGGGCCTCGGCGACCACGGCGGCGTTCGCGTTGGCGGCGACCGGCGGCTTGGCAGGGACAAGCCTTTTCGGCGGTGCCGCGGGCACGGCCTGGACCGGCGTGGCCGGGACGACCGGCGGAGCGGGTGGCGGCGTGGGAACCGGGACGGGCGCAGGCTTCGCGGCGGCCGGCTTCGGGGCCGGCGTCGGATCCGGGGCCGGCCTCGGCGCAGACTTCGCGGCGGGCGCCGCGGGCTTGGGCGGGGCCGCCTTCGCGGCGGCAACCGCCTTGGTCGCGACCGGCTTCGGTGCGGGCTTCGGCGGCACGGGCTGCTTCGCGACGGGCTTGGCCGCCGCCTTGGCCGCAGGCTGCGGCGCAGGCTTCGACACCGCCTTCACGGGCGGCTTCACCGCCGCCTTGGCAGCCGACGCCTTGGCAGGCGGCCTGGTCGCCGCCTTGCCGGCCGCCTTGCTTGCCGGACGCACAGCACGTCGCGCCGCAGCCTTCGCGGTCATACCCTTCCCCGTCACTTTCGTCCTTCCTGTCGCCTTCGTTGCCATCGTCCGACATCTGCTCGTGGGCCGCCGGGCACCATCACGGTCCGGAAACACACCTGCCTTTGCCGCGGCAGGGAGCCGCGGTCGGCGCAAGCGGTCAGCGGACGAAGATGGCGGCCGTCGCGGCCAATCGCTGAATTATAGCAGCAATCGCGACCGATTTCAGCCCCCGCGCAGGCATGGCGGGGTCGACCTGTTCAGGGCACGCCAGGTTCCGGACTGAACAGGCCCATCTTCTCCGGCTTGCCCTTCCAGTCATCTGCATCAGGCGGCGGCTCACCCTTGCGGGTTATGTTAGGCCAGAGTTGTGCATACTCTCGGTTGTGTTCTACCCATGCGACTGCACGCTGCTCGGTGTCGGGCAGGATAGCCTCGACCGGACACTCCGGCTCGCACACACCGCAATCGATGCACTCGTCCGGGTGGATCACCAGCATGTTCTCGCCGACATAGAAGCAGTCCACCGGGCAGACCTCGACGCAGTCCATGTACTTGCAGCGGATGCAGGCATCGGTGACGACGTAGGTCATGCAGGGCTCCGGTCTGACGCGCCACGACTTGGGGCCATCCGTGCTGCAACGCAAGACTGGCCCGGCGGGTCAGCTCTGCGCGGGATCGAGGTCCTCGTAGAGACGCTGCGCCGCCTCGGCCGGACCACGCCGGACGCCGAGACTCAGCACGCGCACCACCCGCACGGAGGGGCCGATCCCGAGGGTCAGCACGTCGCCGGGGCGGATGCGGGCGTGGGCCTTCTCGGTGCGCTGGCGGTTGATGCGGATGCGCCCCTGCGCGGCCAGTCGCGCGGCCATCGCGCGGGTCTTGAAGAAGCGGGCGCACCAGAGCCAGCGGTCGAGCCGCTGCCAGCCGAGTGCGCCGTCCGCCGGGTCGTCCGTGCTCACGCCTTGGCGCGCAACGCGGCGAGTGCGGCGAACGGCCCCTCGCCGCCGCCAAGCGGTGCGGCGCGCGGCGGGGACGGAGCGCGTCGGCGGGCACCCACCATGGTC
>NZ_JBHYDW010000002.1:0-36074 GCF_051860475.1 Elioraea sp.
GGCGTCAAGGATGCGCTCGGCCGCCGCAAGCTCCGCGGCGGCGAGTGCGCCGGACCCGGAGCGGCCTGCGACGACGTCGAACCTGGCGCTGGGGACGGGCATCGCGCACGCTTCCAGCACCGAGCCCTTGAGCAGCGCGCCAATGTCCCGTTCCGGGTCAAGTCCCAGCTGCACGTCGACATTCGCCAGCCCGACATCGCAATCCACCAGCAGCACCCGGTGGCGCTGCGCGCCGAGCGCCTGGGCGAGCGTGATCGCGAACCAGGTCTTGCCGACGCCGCCCTTGCCGGAGGCAATGGCGATCAGTCGCGGCTTGCGCGGGCGGGTCGGTGCCGTCATGCGATGACGTCCTTGCGGAGGCTGCGCCGGGTGGCGGGCGGGGCGAGCAGCCAGGCTTCCAGTGTGGCGGGATCGAGCGGTGCGAGCCCGTCGGTCGCACCCGGGCCGGTGCCGGCCGTGGCGAGCGCGAGATCGCCGGCGGCGGCAGCAGCGATGACGGCACCGATGCGCCGCGCCACATCGAGCCGGGTCGGCAGCAGATGGCGCACGCCACGCGCCGCCATCGCACTTGCGATATCCTCGGCTTCGGCGGCATCGGTGCCCGCGGGCAGCACCAGGGCGGCAGCTGCGCCGACGGCCTCGATCAGCGCGGCAAGCTCAGTGCCGTCCTGGTCGCAGAACGGATCGATCCCGGCCATGTCGACCAGTGTCGGAGCATCCATCGGACGGCGCGCGATCGCCTTGGCGAGGCGCGGAATGTCTGGCGCCACCACGAGATTGAGCCCGAGCAGTCGCGTATATGCCGCGAGCTGGTCCACCGCGCCCGCGCGCCTGCCGTCGGCTGCGATGACGGCCGGCGCCACACCCTCGATGCGTAGCCGTGTTGCGAGCTTCGCCGCCGTCAGTGTCTTGCCTGCGCCGGCTGGGCCACAGAGGAGCAGCACCGTGCCAGGACCCAGCGGCAGCGGGGCGAAGCCCAGCAACTCAGCCAAGCTGGAGGCAAGCGAGCTGGTGGAGGCGAGGGCGTCGATCCGCCGTTCGGGCACGCCATGGGCGCGCAACGCGATGACGATCGCGTCGTCCGTTGCGGCGCGACGTGGCGCGAGCGGCACGACCCGATCGTTCAGGTCGTCGGCAACCGGCGCGGCCGCGGTCACCTCGATCCCGCCCTGGGCACGGCGGGTGGCCAGGATGAGCGCTTCGTCACCGAGCGCGGCGCGCGCCTGCGACAGCGCCTGGGCGGTGGTGCGGGCATGGAAGACGCGAAGCCGCATGGCTCAGATCGTCCCCACCGTTCGGATGCGCGCGCGCGCGTGCACCTCGGTCTGGCTCAGCACCGGTGTCGATGGCCGGAAGCGCTCGACGATTGCGCGGAGATGCGGGCGCAGATGCGGGCTGACAAGCAGTGCCGGCTGCTCCCCCATGGTGGCCGCACGGTCGAACACGTCACGCACCTTGGCCATGAACTCCTGCAGCTTCGTCGGCTGGATCGCGAGCTGGCGATCCTCGGGCGGCCCGACCATCGATTCGGCGAAGACGCGCTCCCATTCCGCCGAGAGGGTCACCAGCGGCACGTAGCCGTTCGGGCCCATCAGGCTGTCCGTGATCTGACGCGCGAGCCGGTTGCGCACGGCCGCGAGCAGGCCGTTGAAGCCGCGCGAGCTGCCGGCCGCGTCCTGGATGCCTTCCAGGATGGTCGGCAGGTCGCGGATCGAGACCCGCTCGGCGAGCAGCGCCTGGAGCACGCGCTGGATCGTGCCGGTGCCGACCTGCGCGCCGGTGAGATCGGCGACCAGGCGCTGATGCTCGCGCGGCAGGTCGTCGATCAGCTTCTGGGTCTCGGCGAAGGACAGGAGCTCGGCGAGATGATCGCGCACGAGCTCGGTCAGGTGCGTGACCAGCACGGACGCCGGATCGACCACGGTGTAGCCGCGCGCGGCCGCCTCGTCGCGCAGTGTTTCCTCGATCCAGGCGGCAGGCAGGCCAAAGGCCGGCTCGGTGGTGCGCTCGCCGGGCAGCCCGATCGGTCCGCCGCGCGGGTCCATCGCCATCATCATGGTGGGGCGAAGCTCGGCGCGACCGGCCTCGATCTCCTTCAGCCGCACGACATAGGCGTTGGGCGGCAGCTGCACGTTGTCCTGGATGCGCACCGGCGGAAGCAGGTAGCCGAGTTCGACTGCGAGGCTGCGGCGCAGCCCTCGGATCTGCTCGGTCAGCCGCTGACCGGACTCGCCGGTGGCAAGTCGCAACAGGCCGTAGCCGAGCTCAAGCCGGATCGCGTCGATGCGCAGCGCCTGCGCGGGGTCCTCCTCCGCGGCTGGCGCCGGAGCCTCCGCCAGCTGCGCATCCGCCTCGCTGGCCTCCGCGCCCGCCTTGTGCCGCGCCCACGCGCCTGCACCCGCCGCGCCGGCGAGCAGCAGGAACGGCAGCATTGGCAGCCCGGGCATCAGCGCGAGCACCGTCGCCGCACCGGAGGCGAGCGCAAGCGGCTTCGGGCTGCCCGCGAGCTCGCGCAGCAGCGCCTTGTCCGCGCTGCCTTCCACGCCCGCCTTGGTGACGACGATGCCGGCGGCGGTGGACACGAGCAGGGCCGGGATCTGGCTCACGAGCCCGTCGCCGATCGTCAGCAGCGTGTAGGTGGTCGCGGCGTCGCCAAGCGTCATGCCCTGCCGGCCGACGCCCAGCGCCAGGCCGCCGACGATGTTGATCAGCGTGATGATCAGCCCGGCGACTGCGTCGCCGCGCACGAACTTCGCGGCACCGTCCATCGCGCCGAAGAACGCGCTCTCCTCCTCGAGCTGCTTGCGCCGCGACCGCGCGCCTGCCTCGTCGATCAGCCCGGCGGAGAGATCGGCGTCGATCGCCATCTGCTTGCCCGGCATCGCATCGAGGCTGAACCGTGCGGCGACCTCGGCGATGCGGCCCGAGCCCTTGGTGATGACGACGAAGTTCACCAACACCAGGATCGCGAACACGATCAGCCCGATCACCACGTCGCCGGCCATCAGGAAGCTGCCGAACGCCGCGATCACCTGACCTGCCGCCTGTGGCCCCTCATGCCCGGCCGACAGGATCAGACGCGTCGAGGCGATGTTCAGCCCGAGCCGCATCAGCGTGGTGATCAGCAGGATGGTCGGGAAGGACGTGAAATCGAGCGGCCGGAGCATGAGCACCGAGGTCATGAGGATCAGGATCGAGGTGGTGATCGAGACGGCGAGGCCGAAATCCAGCAGCAGCGTCGGCAGCGGTACGACCAGGATGACGACCAGCAGGCCGACACCCAGCGCCATCAGCACGTCCGACCCCGGACGCGCATCACGCAGGCGGTCGAGCAGCCCCACTCCGGCGGCCGGGACGGCCGCGGTCTCTGCCTCTGCCGCCATGCTCAGCTCAGGCCGGCACGCGGTCCGCGAGGCCGGCGGCCGGCACCTTCACCCCGGAAGCGGTGTATTCACGCAGCTTGTTCCGGAGCGTGCGGATCGAGATCCCAAGGATCGCCGCGGCATGGGTGCGGTTGCCGAGGCAGTGCGTCAGCGTCTCGAGGATCAGGTCGCGCTCGACATCCGCGACCGTGCGGCCAACCAGCCCGGTCGGCGTGCCGGCGGGCGCGGCGGCAACGACCCGCGCCACGTTGCCGCTCGCCGTGGGGGCCGGTGCGACCGTCTCGTCAGCCGATAGCTCAATCGCGTCGAGGCCGATCGTGTCGCCGCTTGCGAGCAGCACCGCACGGTGGATGGTGTTCTCGAGCTCGCGCACATTGCCGCGCCAGGGCTGGACCTCCAGCAGACGCATCGCTTCCGCCGAGATCGGTCGGTACGGCACGCCGTTCACCTCGGCATAGCGGTGCGCAAACATCTCGACGAGCGGAACGATGTCGCGCGGCCGCTCGCGCAGGGCCGGCACGGTCAGCGTGACGACGTTCAGGCGGAAATAGAGGTCCTCGCGGAACGTGCCCTTGCGCACCTCCGCCTCGAGCGCGCGGTTGGTGGTGGCGAGGATGCGCACGTTGACCTTCACGGGCTCGGAACCGCCGAGCCGGTCGATCTCGCGCTCCTGGATCGCGCGCAGCAGTTTCGCCTGAAGCCGCACGTCCATCTCGGTGATCTCGTCGAGCAGCAGCGTGCCGCCATCCGCCGCCTCGAACCGGCCGATCCGGCGGGCGATCGCGCCCGAGAACGCACCCTTCTCGTGGCCGAACAGCTCGCTCTCGAGCAGGTTCTCGGGGATTGCCGCGCAGTTCACGGCGATGAACGGACCAGCGGCGCGGCGCGAGCGGCGATGGATGTGGCGTGCCATCACCTCCTTGCCGGTGCCGCTCTCACCGCGGATCAGCACCGAGGCCTCGGACGCTGCCACCTGCTCGGCACGGCGCAGTGCGGCGAGCATCACCGGATCGGCCGCGACCGGAGCGCGCCCGTCGCCGCCGATCGTCTCGAGCATGGTCGCGATCAGCTCGGCATCAGGTGGCAGCGGCAGGTACTCGCGCGCGCCGGCGCGGATCGCAGCCGCCGCACGCACGGCATCCGCGCGCGTGCCGCAGGCGATCACGGGTGCGGCGATGCGCTCGGCCGTCATCGCCGCGATCAGCTCCTCGATGCCGAGCTGCACGTCGCACAGCACGACGTCGGAGCCGCGTCCGGCGCGCAGTTGCGCCAGCGCCGGCTGGACATCGTCGGCCTGCGTGATCTTCGCGCCGCGCGAGATGGCGATGCGCGCCGCCTCGCCCAGCTCCGCCGACATCGACCCCACGATCATCACGCGCATGGCAGCGCTCCCGTCTGTTTCCGCACCGCTCAGCGTCAGGCGCTGCGATCGGCCTTCACGATCTCGGTCATGGTCACGCCGAGCCGGTCGTCATCGACCATCACCACCTCGCCGCGTGCGACCAGGCGGTTGTTGACGTAGATGTCGATCGCCTCGCCGAGCTTGCGGTCAAGCTCCACCACCGCGCCGCGACCCAGCTTCAGGAGCTGGCTCACCTGCATCACCGACTTGCCGAGCACGGCCGACACCTGCACGGGGATGTCGTAGACCGCCTCGAGATCGCGCACCGAGCGCATCGGCTGCGGCTCGGCCTCGATGGGCGGGGTCGGAGCGGGATCGAGATCCTTCAGCTCCATCGGGGGTTCGTTGCTCATCACGCGCTCTCCTGCACGGCGGAAGTCGGGATCGGGGCGCCGAACGCCTCGGCGAGGATGCGGCTGGTCGCCTCGGCGACCGCAGCGAGATCGAGTCGCGCCTCGCCCGAGCTCCAGGCAATGCGCACGGCGCGAGCATCGAGCGAGGGATCCGCGGCGACGTCCTGCGGCAGATCGATACCGCCGCGTGCGGACGCCTCCAGCAGGGCGGCAGTAACGCGTTCGGCAACGTCCGGAGCGGCTGTCACCGTCAGCGCGATCTCGGGGCCGAGACTGGCGCGCAGCTCCGCAAGGAGGTCCCTCGCCTGGGACGGCAGCAGCCGCGCGGCATGCGCGGCGGTCTGTGCGACCACCGCGGCGAGCACGGCCTCGGCGATCCGCGCATCGGTCCGCTCGGCGGCGGCGCGTGCGGCGGCCGCAGCGGCCGCGAGCTCATGCGCCGCCGCCTCGATCGCGGCGGCCTCGCGGGCGGCCTGGCTGGCGGCGGCGGCGGCAACACCGGCCGCGCGACCCTCGGCGAAGGCCTCGGAGCGGGCGAGCTCAAGGTCCTCGAGCCCGAAGGTCGGCGCAATGATCTCCGGCTCGGGCGGCGCCGGTGGCTGGGGATCGAAGCTCTCGCCGAACAGCTTGCGGCGGGCGGACGCGGCCTCGTCAGCGAAGAGCCGCTGCGGCGCCGCAAGGGCCGAGAGCGGCACGGGCCGCGCCGCGCGGGCGTTGCCGTTCACGGAGTGGCCCGCCATGTCAGTACACCAGCTCCTCTTCACGCCCGTCGGACAGCAGGATCTGGCCGGAGGCGGCGAGGTCCTTGGCGGTGGCGACGATCGTGGCCTGCGCCTCCTCGACATCCTTCAGACGCACGGGGCCCAGCGCCTCGATGTCCTCGCGAAGCATCTTGCCCGCGCGTTCCGAGAGGTTCTTGAAGAACAGCTCGCGGATCGTGTCGGAGCCGCCCTTGAGCGCGAGTGCCAGCTTCTCCTTCTCGACCGCGCGCAGCAGGATCTGGATGCCCGCACCGTTGACGCGGACGAGGTCGTCGAAGGTGAACATCAGGCTCTTGATCCGCTCCGCCGCCTCGCGGTTGCGCTCCTCGAGTGCGGTCAGGAAGCGGCCCTCTGCAGCACGGTCGAGGTTGTTGAAGATGTCGGCCATGATCTCGTGCGCGTCGCGGCGCTGGGTGCGCGCCAGGTTGGACATGAACTCGGAGCGCAGCGTGCGCTCGACGCCTTCGAGCACGTCCTTCTGCACGCTCTCCATCCGAAGCATGCGCATCACGACTTCCATCGCGAAGGCCTCGGGCAGGAGCTGGAGCACCTTCGCGGCATGATCGGCACGCACGCGCGAGAGCACCAGCGCGACCGTCTGCGGGTATTCGTTCTTGAGGTAGTTCGCGAGCACGGCCTCGTTCACGTTGCCGAGCTTGTCCCACATGGTCCGACCGGCGGGGCCGCGGATCTCCTCCATGATCTGGCTGACCCGCTCCTTCGGCAGGGTCTTGGCGAGCAGACGCTCGGTGCTCTCGAAGCTGCCGATGAGGTTGCCGGCAGCGCTCATCTGGCTCGCGAACTCGTGGCAGAGCCGCTCCACGATCGAGGACGAGACCGGGCCGAGGGTCGCCATCGCCGAGGACACCTCCTTGATTTCGTCCTCGTGCATCAGCGCGAACAGCTTGGCAGCGCTTTCCTCGCCGAGCGCCATCATCAGCACGGCCGCCTTCTGCGGCCCGCTCAGGCTGCGATAGTCTTCCTTCGCGCGCGCCATCGCTCAGCCCTCCTGCGCCATCCAGCCGCGCACGACCGACACCGCCTCATCGGGGTGCTTCTCGGCGAGCTCGGCGACGCGCCGGATCGAGGATGCGCGCATCTGGCCTTCGATCTGGGCAATGTTGATCAGGCTGTCGCGACTGCCGAACGCCTGCGCTGTGCCCGGGGAACCGAGGGCAGGAATGCCCGGCGTGGCGTCGGTGAGCGCTGGCATGCCGTCAGGCGCCGGCAGGGCCGCAACCCCCTCCTGGGGTGCGCCGAGCGTTGCGGCCGCTGTCGCCTCGGCCTGCCCGATGCGTTCGAGCGCGCGGCCGGCGAGCGGGCGGGCGACCAGCAGCAGCGCGAGCAGGGCGACGATGCCGAACACCACGGTCTCGACCACGCGCACGATCTCGGCGCGGCCAATGGGCAGGCCGAACAGCGAGTCCTCCTCGGCCGCTGCTGTCAACGCATCGGCAAACCGCAGGTTCACCACCTCGACGCGATCACCCCGGCTCTCGTCGAAGCCGACCGCGGTCCGCACCAGGGCGGCGATCCGATCCAGTTCCTCCGTGCTGCGCGCCTGCGGCTCGGCGCCCAGAGCGGCAGGCGCATGGTCGACCAGCACCGCGACCGAGAGGCGGCGCAGCATCGGCGTGTCGCGCACGATCTGGCGCGTCACTCGGCCGATCTCGTAGTTGGTCGTCTCCTCGGTACGGCTCTCCTGCGTGCCGGCCTGGTTCTGCTGCGGCTGCGGGTTCGGCAGGTTGTTGCCGACCGTGACGTTCTCGTTCCGCTCGGTGGTGCGGCTCTCCTCGGTCACGGTCTGCACCGAGCGCGGCACCTGCTGATCCGGATCGAAGCTTTCGCGGTTCTCGGTAACGCGGTCGAAGTCCATCTCGACGGAGACCTCCGCGCGCACGCGGCCGACACCGAGGGTGCGTTCGAGCATCTCCTCGACCCCGCGCGAGAGGCGCAGCTCGTGCGCACGGCGCATCTCATCGGTGTTCATGGCAAGGCCCATGCCTCCGACCGCCTGGCCGGAGCGCGCGAGCAGGGAGCCGCGATTGTCGATCACCGAGATGTTCTGCGGCTTCAGTCCCGGCACGGCGGCCGCGGCGAGATGCACGATCGCCTGCACCTGCTCGCGGTCGAGCCGCTGCACCCCCGCCATGGTCAGCACGATCGAGGCCTGCGCCTCGCCCTCGCGGCGCGAGAACGGATCGCGCCGTGGCAGCACCAGGTGCACCCGCGCGCCCCGTACGCCATGCAGCGAGCGGATCGTGCGCGCGAGCTCGCCCTCGAGCGCGCGCAGGTGGTTGATGCCCTGCTGGAACGAGCTCGCGGTCAGGCCGTCGGCGCGATCGAAGATCTCGTAGCCGACGGAACCGCCCGCGGGCAGGCCCTCGGCGGCGAGCGAAAGCCGGACGCGGGGCACCTGGTCGGTCGGCACCAGCACCTGCGAGCCGTTGGCCCCGAGCCGGTAGGGGATCCGCTGGCGCTCGAGCGTGGCGACGACCTGGGCGGCATCGCGCTGCTCGAGCTCGCCGTAGAGCAGCGCCATCGGCGGCTGGCCGGCGCGCGCGGCGAGGAACACGATCACGCCCATCACCGCGATGCCGACCGCGCCGAGTGCGGCGAGGCGAACCGGCCCTAGCGTCTTCAGCCCAGCAAGCAGCGCGTTCACGATCTCACCCTTTCCTGAAGGCCCCCGCCGCCGGGTCGCGACCGAGGCCTCCCGTACGCCCGCGTGCCGGGCGGGCGTTCTGCCATGCGGGAGCGTGACGGAAAGGACTTACGCGCCCGTTAACACCGGGCAGAATTTGCCGATCGGCAGAGTTTGGCCGGGCTCAGCGGTCGGGCGTGACCGCCCGGATCGCGGCGGTGTCGATCTGCAGCGTGCCCATCGACAGCATCAGCCCCCCGCCCGAGCGTTCGGCGCCGGTGATGCGGCCGATCACGGTGGTGGGCACGGTCTCGAGCGAGCCGCCATACTGCGCCTGGACCGTGACGGTGTAGGCGCCGTCCGGCCAGCGCTGGCCATTGCCGGTGACGCCGTCCCAGGCGAACTCCTGGCGTCCCGCGCGGGTCTCGCCGGGTCCCTGGGCGACCACGCGGCCGGTGGCGTCACGGATCGTGATCGTGACGGAGGTGGCATCGGCGCGGAGACTGTAGGCGCCGCGCGCCTCGCCCCATTGCAGCGCAACCTTGTTGCTGTCGGCCTCCACCGTGCGCCCGATCAGCGGCGTGAGCGCCGTCAGCTGGGTGGTCTCCTGGACGTTGATCAGCCGCTCCAGGTGGCTGTTGGTGGCGAGCTGCTGCTCGACCTGGGCGAACTGGACGAGCTGCTGGGTGAACTGGTTGGTGTCCAGCGGCGCCGTCGGGTCCTGGTGCTGCAGCTGGGTGGTCAGCAGCTTCAGGAAGTCCTGGAAGTTCGACGCGATCTGGTTGCGCGAGGCCAGCGCGGATTGCTGGCGCTGCGCAGCGGTGAGGGTGGTGGCGGAGACGTCGGTCATCGGTCGGGCCCTCTAGATGGCGATGTCGAGCAGGCTGAGCGGGTCGCGCGGCCGCGCGGCCTCGGAGTGCGGCGTCTGGGCGGCATCTGGCGCGCCGGGGTTGCCGCCGCGTTGCCGGCGGCCGTCCGAGCCGCCGCCGAGATCGAAGGCAAGGCTGCGGCCCTCTGCGCCGACGCCGGCCTGGGCGAGCGCGCGGTCGAGGACCGCGGCATCGCGCATCAGCAGGTGCAGTGTCTCGGGACGTTCGGCGAGCACGGCGATCGCGACCCGGCGCTCGCCCTCGCGCGTCACTTCGACCTCGATCCAGCCGAGTTCCTGCGGATCGAGGGTCAGGGTCAGGCGATCAGGCATTCCGTGGGCGGCGGCGGCCAGCGTGATCAGCACCGGCGCGATCTGCTGCGCGGGCGGTGCCGGGACCACGCGGGGCGATGCCGGGGCGGCGCTGACGGGGCTTGCGCGTTCGGCCGGCTGGAGTGCCGACGGCGCCTCCAAGGGCGTGGGCTGGACCATCGTCCGCGGCACGGGCTCGGCACGCGGGGGCGACGGCTCGGACGGCTCGGCGGCACGGCCGTTCGCCGGGTCGGGCGCGTCGGTCGACGCAGGCCGGTCGGCCGGGACAGGATCGGCGCCGGCGCGGTCGCGCGCCAATGGCCGCGGATCGGCCACGTCCGTCGGCTCGGGCGGCGTGGCTCGGCCGGCTGGCGTCGGGTCGGCCTGAGTCGAGCCGCGCGCCACCGGTGTCAGGGTGTGCGCGGCGAGGCCCTCGGGCACCGGCCCAGCGGCGCCCCGGCTCTGCGGGCGAGCCGCGGTCGGCCGGGTGGCCGGATCCAAAGCGATCGCCACAGCGAGTGCCTCAGGGGCGGGTGCCTCGGCGGGCGCGGACGAGAGCTCCGTGGGGTTGCTCGGTGCGGGCTCCTCCGGCCCAGGGCCTTCGGCGAGCGCGGCGACCGCCGCCTCCGCAGGGGCCGGGGCTGTATCGCCTCGCGGGTCGGCGAGGCGATCCGAGACCTCGTGTGGCCCTTCGGCCGGCTCGTTGACAGCGGCGGGGGCAGGAACCGTCAGGTCGGCGGTGGGGTGATCGGCAGGCGGAGGCTGGGCAACCGGGTCGCGCGGCAGCGCCGCCGACGGCATCGCGGTGCGAGGCCGACGCGGCTCAGTCGGCGCCTGGTCGTCGCCCTGGCGCATGCGTGCTTCGGGAGGCTCCGGCGTCCCGGCGAACGCCTCCAGGGCGACCGGCTCCGACCGAGGCGGCTCCACCTGATGGACTGGAGGGTCGGGGTTCGCCGGTCCGGGCGCTGCGGTCTCGCGGCCCGGCCGCGCGGACGGTGTCGTCTGCTCGCCCTGCGACGGCCTGGGCGGGGCCGTACGGACGGGTTCCGGATCGGTCCCAGCCTCGGTCGTCTCGGGGTCCGGATCGAGCGTCACCGTCTCGATCAGGGCGTCGCCGGTCGCCAGCGGCGCGAGCGCGAGCCGGACCGGCGGCTCGGGCACGGGGCTCAGCCCGGCTCGGGCAGGGGCCGGCGGCGCGAAGCCACGGACGGCGAGCGCGAGCTCGGTCGCGAAGCCCGCGCCCTCGGAGCCGACCCCGGCCAGCAGGGCCGGCTCCGCGCCGTCGGCCAGGACGAAGGGCAGGGCCGGGGGGGGCACGATCGACAGCATGCCGTCCTCCCCGCAAGTCCCGGGCCAGGTCGCTGCGTCGAGGCGAAGCGCGGCCCGGCCATGGGCGGCCGCGGCCCCGGAACGACGGGTGCCCGGCAGGGTCTGCCTGGCACCCGGCATCGAGCGCGCCATGGAGGGGCCGGTTCTGCCGGGCGAACGCGGAACTTGCCGGCGGACCCTCGGCCTCGCCAGAAGCCGGCGTCCGGCACGGAGGTTGCTGGACGCTGCCCAGGATGATCCCGCGCCGGTCAGGGCACGGACGGAACAGGAGCGGCAGAATGCCACTGAAGGTTGTGCTGCGACCCGGCGAGACGGTGGTCGTGAATGGCGCGGTGATCGGCGCAGGCGAACGCACCGCGACGATCTTCCTGCACAGCCAGGCGCAGTTCCTGCGCGGCCGCGACATGCTGCGCGAGGGCGACGTCGATGGCCCGGAACGCGCGCTCTACTATGCGATCCAGTGCCACTACCTCGGACGCGCGCATCCGCCCGGCATGACCGACATGGTGAGCGCGCTGGCCGCGCTGCGTGTCGCCCGGCCTGACGCCGCGACCGAGCTCGACGCCATCGAGGCGCTGCTTGCGCAGGGCCGCGCCTACCAGGCGATGCGGTGCGCGGCTTCCCTGTTCCCCGCGCGCGGTTGAGGTGCCGTCTGCCCGGCAGGCCTTGCCGGGTGGGTCTGAACCGGCACAGCGGGGCATTCCTCCGGTTCCCGACGACCAGCGTAAGGACCCGGGTTTTCCGCCGAACAGCCGGTTGGCACGGCACCTGCTGAGGATATCGCGACCAACTCCGCCACCATAGCGAGGCACCCATGTCCCTGTTCGGAGCGATGACCACGGCGATCGGCGGCCTGACCGCGCAGTCGCGTGCGCTGGGCCATATCTCGGACAACGTCGCCAACAGCCAGACCATCGGCTTCAAGCGCATCGACACCAACTTCGTCAGCTACGTGACGAACTCGACCCAGCGCATCCACGCACCGGGCAGCGTGGTGGCGCGTCCCGACTACACCCACAACCTGCAGGGCACGATCGAGCAGACCGAGAACCGCACCGCGCTCGCGATCGCCGGCCAGGGCTTCTTCACCGTCGCGGCGCAGAACGGCGAGGTGAACGGTCAGCCCACCTTCGACCAGCGCCAGTTCTACACCCGCGCGGGTGACTTCTCGCTCGACCGCAACGGCTACCTGGTGAACAGCGCCGGGTACTTCCTGCAGGGCTGGGGCGTCGACACGGCCACGCGTCAGATCGACCGGTCGGGCGTGCAGCCGATCCGCGTCAGCCAGCTGGTGTCGAACCCGGTCGCGACCAGCGAGGTCGTGCTCGCGGCCAACCTGCCTGCCAATCCGCCGGAGGGTCAGACAACCTTCACCTCCATGGTCGGCATCTACGATGCGCTCGGCGAGCAGCGCACGCTTTCGGTCCAGTGGACCAAGGCGGGCTCCGACAACTGGCGCATGGATGTGATCGCGCCGGGCTCGAGCTTGGATCCCGTCGGCGGCGCTGGAACGATCCCCGGCTTCAACGACCAGCAGATGAACGCCTTCAACGTCAATGCCACGGTGCAGCCGGTGCGCCAGACCGACGACGTCACCCTGCCGGGCGTGATCGTCGCCGGCCAAGTCTACAGCACCACGATCAACGGCATCGTCGTCAGCTACACGGCGACCGCGGCCGAAGCGGGGCTCGGCTTCCCCGGGTCGCAGCAGGCGGTGCGCAACCAGCTCGTCAGCCGCATCAACACCGACAGCGCGACGCTCGGTGTCACCGCGGTCGTGGTCAACGACGACACCTTCCAGCTGCGTGCCGTGAACGCGGGCACGCCCTACAGCGTCACCACATCGAGCAGCCTGACGCTGTCGAACCCGGTCGCGAACGTCGCGCCCGCCTACCAGACCGACAGCTTCGTGCTCACCGGCACGGTTGGCGAGGTGGGCGACAGCTTCACGGTCTCGCTCTCCGGCATCACCGGCGGGTTCCCGACCGACAAGTCCTGGACCTACACCACCACCGGCGAGGAGGGCTCGATCAACGCGATCGCCAATGCGCTGGCCGCGCAGATCAACGCCGATCCGGACAGCCCCGCGCTCGCCAGCGTGCAGGGCGGCATCCTGACGCTCAAGGCCAAGAATGGCGTGCCGATCCCGTCCTGGACGGTCGATGGCGGACAGAGCGACGTCACCGTGCCAGGCGGTCCGTTCGCCGGAGGCGAGGTCTTCACGGTCACCGTGAACGGCGCGGACTACACCTACACTGCGCTTGCCGGCGATACCGCGACCGACGTGCGCGACGGCCTGGTCGCCGCGATCCCCGTGCTGCCGGGCATCACCGTCACGCCGGTTGGCGGCAACCAGCTCAGCCTGACCACCGCGGCGGGATCGCCGCTCGACGTCGATGTGACACCGACCCTGACGGCCGCCACCGCCGGCACGCGCACCACCAACGGCAACATCCCGCCGCACATCCAGGTGAGCTTCGGTGGCGGGGGGGATCCGCTGCGCGCCGGCACCGTCACCGCGATCTCGGGTGCGAACGTGGCCGGCGGCACCGCGACCGTGCCGGCCAACCAGCTCACCGGCGACCCGGCCTACGTGGACGTGTTGGTGAACTACGGCCAGGGCCCGCAATCGGTGCGGATCTTCCTCGGCTCGTTCGGTCTCGCCGACGGCGTGACCCAGTTCGCCGGCTCCGACTACGCGCTGCGCAGCCTCGCCCAGAACGGCGTGCCACAGGGCAGCTTCTCCTCGCTCGCGCTGAACGAGACCGGCGACGTGGTGATCAACTACGACAACGGCCAGAGCCGCGTGATCGCGCGCGTGCCGGTCGTCACCTTCAACGAGGCGGACAAGCTCGAGCGCATCGACGGCCAGGCCTTCATGCGCACGGTCGAGTCGGGCGAGGCGAGGGTGCTCGACCCGGCGCGCGACGGTGCGGGCAAGCTGGTCGTCGGGTCGATCGAGCGCTCCAATGTCGACATGGCGGCGGAGTTCTCGAAGCTGATCGTCGCGCAGCGCGCCTACACCGCGAACACGCGCATCGTCACGGCGTCCGACGAGATGCTGCTCGACACGCTGAACATGAAGCGCTGAGCCCGGCGGGCTAGACGGAGGACGCGATGGGGCTGGACGCCGCACTCGGCATCTCGGTCTCGGGGCTGCGGGCGATCAACCAGCAGCTCCGCGTCGTCTCGAACAACATCGCCAATGCCGAGGTCGAGGGCTATACCGCCAAGAAACTGCCGACCACGAGCGTGGTCGCGGCGGGCAAGGGCATCGGTGTCGCCACACAGCCGGTGCAACGCGCGAGCGAGGCCGCGCTGCAACGCGCGATCTGGCAGCGCGAAGCGGGTGTTGCCGCCGCGCAGGTGCGCACCGCGATCCTCGAGCCGCTCGAGGCGTTGCACGGAAGGCCCGAGAACGGCGACAGTCTCGCCGGCCTGACCGGGCGCGTGCGCGACGGGTTCATCGCGCTTGCCGCCCAGCCCTCCTCGACCAGCCTTCAGGTCGAGGTGGTCGATGCCGCAGCCTCGCTCGCGAACAAACTGAACATGCTGTCCGGCGCGGTCACGGATGCGCGCAACCGATCCCAGCAGATGCTGGTCAATGGCGTGGCCGAGGTGAACCGTCTGCTTGGCGAGGCAGGAAGCATCACCCGCGAGATCGTCCGCCTCAAGGCCGAGGGGCAGAGCACCGCCGAACTCGAAGACAAGCGGGACATGGTGATCGGCCGGCTTGCCGGTCTCATGGACCTCAGGGTCGTGCTGACCGAGAAGGGCGAGATGACCGCCTTCACGAAAGGGGGTCAGACCGTTCCGCTGCGCGATGGCGCGCTGGCCGTCAGCGGCGCGTCGCTTGCGCCGCAGTCGTTCTACCAGCCGGGCGGCGGCACGGTGCCGCCGGTGCTGCTGCTGGACGCCGCCGACCCGGCCAATCCGGTCGACCTGACGCGCGGACAGCTCGGCGGCGAGCTTGGCGCGCTGATCGCGCTGCGCGACGAGACCTTGCCGCGCTTGCAAGCCGAGCTCGACGAGTTCGCCCACAAGCTCGCGCGCCGGTTCGACCAGCAGGGGCTCCGGCTGTTCACCGACGCGAGCGGCAACGTGCCGCAGGAGCAAGTGGGCGCCGGCCAGAAGGGCTATGTCGGGTTCGCCGCCGAGATCCGCGTCTTTGCCGCGGTGGTGGAGGCCCCGAGCCTGGTGCGCGACGGTACCCACGCCGTGCCGGGCGGGCTGCCGCCCTGGCCGGCGACGCGCGAGGTGCAGGCGCCCTACGGCGATCCGTTCACGCCGAACCCGGCCGGGGGCCCGGCCTCGTTCGACGGGCTGGTCAACCGCATCCTCGACTTCACCTTCGGCCCACAGCTCGGCATCGGTCGGCCGCACGATCCGCCGCTGCTGACCACCGGGCTCGGTCCGCGCGGCGACCTCGCCTCGCCGATCGCCTCGACCGGCACGCTCGCGGACTATGCGGCGAGCCTCGTCTCGGCGCAGACCGCGGAGTACGCCGCTGCCAAGGCCTCGGTGGAGAGCCTCAGCAGCACGCGCAACCTGCTGGCGAACCGGTACGCCGATGCGGTCGGCGTGAACCTCGACAAGGAGATGGCACTGCTGATCCAGCTCCAGAACGCCTACGCCGCCAATGCGCGCGTGATCACCACCTCGCAGGCGATGTGGGACGCGCTGCTGGCCGCGGTCCGGTAGTCCAGGAGAACGACGATGCAGGTCAATTCCTCCTACGGCACGATCGGGCGACTGCTCGCCGGCGCGCTGACCACGCGCGACCGGATGGACGGGCTGGTGCGCCAGGCGTCCACGGGCCTCAAGGCCGAGACCTTCGGCGGGCTGGCGCCGCAGGCGCGGATGTCGATCGACCTGCGCGCCGAGGTCGCCCGTCGCGTCACCTACTCCCACGCGATCGAGACGGCCGAGGCACGCGTCACGGTGACGCAATCCACACTCTCGAGGATCGGCGAGCTCACCTCCGACATGGCGAAGCGCGCCCTGTCGCTGATCACCCTCGGCACGACCGCGGTCGATGTGGTCGCGCAGGAGGCACGAGGAGCGTTGCAGGAGATCGCCGGCCTGCTGAACGTGCGCGCCGGCGATGCCTACGTGTTCGGTGGCTCAGACAGCGCCAATCCGCCAGTGCCGAACGCCTCTGCCATCCTGCAGACGGGGTTCTTCACCCAGATCCAGGCGGCCACCCAGCAACTCGGCGTGCCCTGGGACGACGACGGTGATCCGTTCACGCCGGACGTGCCGCGCAGTGCGGCGCAGGTGATGGCCGATACGCTTGCGATCGCGGCCTCGGACGTCCCGGGCACCACGCCCTTCTCCGATTTCCTGTCCACGGTCGCACCCGCGGGCGGCCTCGGCGAGCCGCGCACCAGCCTGCTGGCCGAGGACGGCACGCGGATCGTCTACGGCCTGCGTGCGAACCAGAACGGCGTGGCGCAGTCGGCGGTCAATCCGCCGACCACCGGCAGCTTCATGCGCGACCTGATGCGCGGGCTCGCGATGCTTGGGAGCCTGACCCAGGCGCAGGCCGCCGAGCCCGAGTTCGGTACGCTGATGCAGCAGATCGCCGGCAGCCTGCAATCGGCCGGCGGGACGCTGGAGGACGAGCGCGCCGCGATCGGGGTGGCGGAACAGCGCCTCGCCCGCACGAAGGAGGCGCATGCTGACTTCCAGGTCGTGCTGAAGGCGCAGATCTCGAGAGTCGAGGATGTCGACATTGCCGAGGTGTCGGCGCGGCTGCAGCTCCTGCAGGTGCAGCTCGAGATGTCCTACCGGCTGATCGGCGGGCTGCGCGACATGAACCTCGCGCGCTACGTCTGATCCGCAGCACGGAGGCGGCTTCCCTGGACGGCGATCTGCCGACACAATGCCCTCGAACCACGAGAGGGGGAACGGATGGCCGACAGGATCGCGATCGTCACTGGTGCGGGCTCGGGCGTGGGCCGGGCGGCCGCCCTCGCGCTCGCGCGCGCCGGCTGGGCCGTGGTGCTGGCCGGACGGCGCAGGGATGCACTGGAGGAGACCGCCGGGATGGCACCGTCGGGCGCGCGCACCCTCGCCGTGCCGACCGACGTCGCCGACCCGGCCTCGGTCGCTGCCCTGTTCGCCGCGGCGAAGGCGTCGTTCGGCCGGCTCGATCTGCTGTTCAACAACGCCGGCACAAACGTGCCCGGCACGCCGTTCGAGGACCTCGCGGCGGAGCAGTGGAACGCGGTCGTCGCGGTCAACCTGACGGGTTCGTTCCTGTGTGCCCAGGCCGCGTTCCGGATGATGAAGGACCAGACCCCGCGGGGCGGTCGGATCATCAACAACGGCTCGATCAGCGCGCACACGCCGCGCCCCGACAGCGCGCCCTACACCGCGACCAAGCACGCGATCACGGGGCTCACCAAGACCATCGCACTGGACGGTCGCAAATACGACATCGCCTGCGGCCAGGTCGACATCGGCAACGCAGCGACCCCGATGACGCAGCGCATGCAGCGCGGCGTGAAGCAGGCGGATGGGCGGGTCGAGGTCGAGCCGACCATGAACGTCGATCACGTCGGTGACGCGATCGTGCACATGGCGGGCTTGCCGCTCGAGACGAACATCCTGACCATGACCATCATGGCGACCAAGATGCCGTTCGTGGGGCGGGGATGAGGCGACGCGCGCTCGTCGCCGGCGGGCTGTCGCTGCTGGCGGCACCGGCGCGCGCGCGTGAGCCCGTGGATGTCGCGCTGGTGCTGGCGGCGGACGCGTCCGGCTCGATCGATGAGGACGAGCTTCGGCTCCAGAAGGAGGGGATCGCCAAGGCGGTGGCGGACGGCCGCGTGCTCGAGGCGATCCGCTCGCAGCCGCTCGGGCGCACCGCCTTCGCCTATGTCGAGTGGGGCTCGCCCGGCGGGGCGGCGACGATGGTGCCCTGGACGGTGGTCGGCGACGCCGAGGGGGTGGAAATCTTCGGCAGCGCGGTCGTGCGCGCGCCGCGCTCGGTGCAGTCCTGGAACGCGGTCGGTGATGCGATCGTGCATTCGGTGGCGCTGCTCGATGCCTGCCCCTGCGAGGCCACACGGCGCATCATCGATGTCTCGGGTGACGGTCCGGACCGGCGGAGCCTCACACCCGCGCCCGAGGCGCGCGACGCGGCGGTCGCCAAGGGCATCACCATCAATGCGCTGGCGATCATCCTGCGCCCCGCCATGCGCAGCCTGACCGGCTCCTACGCGCGCGAGGTGATCGGCGGCCCGGGCGCGTTCGTTGAGACCGCCGAGGGCCGCACCGAGTTCGTCAACGCGCTGCGCCGAAAGCTGATTCGCGAAATCGCATGACATCGCCGCGATTGCTGGTGAAGACGGGCGGCGAGCCCGCCCTGCCGGAATGGCGCGCGATCTTGGCCGGTCGGCCCCGAGATCCTGGTCTGCCTGCTCGCCGCCTCCAACGCGGCAACACTCGCGCAACTGCCGCGCGGGGTCCGCGTGGTGAACGCGGCGCGTGGCTCCTGAGCGCGGCCTATCGCTTCTCGACGCCCCAGAACACCGGGATCGTGGTCTGGCGCAACCCGTGCACGTTGGTCCGGTGCGCGGCGAGCGTGCGGAACTGGCCGGCATTGATGTAGGGCAGCACCTCGTAGGCGCGCACGTGCACGGCATCGAGGATCGCGCGGCGCTTGGCCGGGTCGCGCTCCTCCCACCACGACCGGCGCAGCTCCTCTAGCCGCTGATCGCACGGCCAACCGGTGAGCCCGCCCTCGCAGGGGCTGGCGAGGTAGAGGTTGGTCAGCGGGTTCTGCCCGTCGAGCACGTTGGCGACCGTGACGAACAGGTTCCACCCGCCCTGGTCGGGCGCCTCGCGCCGGTTGCGCCGCTGCGTCAGGGTGGCCCAGTCCATCGTCGGCACGTCCATCGCGAGCCCGGCCTTGCCGAACGCCTCGGCCATGGTGAGCGTGGCGGCGTTGTTGATCGGGCTGTCGGCCGCGTTCATGAAGACGATGCGGCGCCCGTCATGGCCGGCCTCGCGCAGGAGCGCGCGCGCCTTCTCGATATCCGGCTCGCGCAATCCCACCGCACCGGCGTGGCTCTCCAGCGGCGAGTTGCAGAAGAAGTAGGCGGGACAGTAGGGCACCTGCTCGGAGGGGCGGACGCCGACCGCGTTCAGCACGTCCTGCTGGTTGATCAGGTGCAACAGCGCGATCCGTGCGCGCGGGTCGTTGAATGGCGGATGGAGGTGGTTGATGCGCAGCCACACCATGAACCCGACCGGGTTGAGCGCGAACAGGCGGATGTTACGGTTGCGCTCCAGAACCGGGACGAGATCCGGTGAGGGCTGCTCGATGAAGTCGATCTCGCCGGTCTGCAGCGCGGCGGCTGCGGTCGCCGCGTCGGGCATCGACAGCCACTCGATCCGTTCGAGCTTCGCGACCTTGCCGCCGGCGAGCCCGTCCGGCTCCTCCGCGCGCGGGCGATAGGCGGGGTTGCGCACATAGACCGCCCGCTGCCCGGCCTGCCACTCGTCGGCCTTGAAGATGAAGGGCCCCGAGCCCGTCGCGTCGGTGATCCCGGTCGTCGCGGGGGTCGAGGCGACGCGCTCGGGCATGATGAACAGGGCGCTGGCGGTGGGGCGAGCGAGCGCCTCCGTCACGAGGGCGAAGGGGCGGTTGAGGCGGATCGTGAAGGTCCGGTCGTCAACGACCTCCATCGCCGCGGTCGCGGCGGCGAGCGCACGGCCGACCACGTCGCGCTGGCTCCAGCGCCGGATCGAGGCGACCGCATCGGCCGCGCGTACAGGCTGGCCGTCATGGAAGGCGAGACCCTCGCGCAGGGTGAAGCGATGCGTCATCCCATCGGCGGACGCCTCGTGACGATCCACCATCTGCGGCTTCGCCTCGCCCTTGCTGTCGAGCGCGAAGAGCTGATCATAGACCATGAAGCCGTGGTTGCGCACGAAGGCCGCCGTCGAGACCACCGGGTCGAGGCTGGCGAGATCGTTGATCAGGACGATCCTGAGCGTGGACTGCGGTGCGGGCTGCGCAACGGACGGTGCGGCGAGCGATGCCGCGAGCGCCGCGGCCAGCAGACGGGTGGGCCAGGACGACATCGCGCCTCTCCTCGGGAATGCAGAGCCGTCACGATACCGCGCCCGTGCGGAAGCGCAATCACTTCCCCCGCGAAGGATCGCGCGGCAGCAAAGCGAGGGAGACCACCGCGATCGCCGCAGCCGCGATGAAGAGCGGCGGATGTCTCTCCAGGCGTGCGAAGGCTGCCGCCGTGCTCCAGGCGCCGACCGCCTGGCCGATCGCGAACGCAATCGTCGCGGCGCGCCAGAATCGTGCGGCACCGGCGGGCCCGGCCAACTCCACCGCGCGGTTCAGCACCAGCGGCGGAATGCCGGGCGTGAGAGAACCCACCAGCAGGGCGGACAGGAACGCGGCTGGTGTGGTCGGGACAATGGCCGGGAGCAGGATCGCGCTCGCCTGTACGACCACTGCGAGGTCCAGCGTGCGGCGGAAGCCAAGCCGATCGCCGATCCACCCACCCGCGATCGGCCCGATCGCCGCGCCGATCCCGTAGACCACGAAGGCCGCCGAGCCGGCCGCAACCCCCGTGTCGAGGCCGCGCGCGACGTAGTCGGAGATCAGGATCATGTGCGGAATGACCGGGATCGCGTTCACGCCGTAGGCGAGCACGAGCCAGCGCAGCGGCCGTGCAGCCGCGCCGTCATGCGGCGGCGGGGGCGGCGGGGCCGGCGGCCAGCCGCGCCAGCCGATCGCAGCGAACAGCAGCGCCCCCAGGGCAAGCCCGTACCACGCGGTCGCCACGCCCACGCGCAGCAACGCCGGCAGCGCCGCGGAGGCCGAGACGATGCCGATGCCCACCCCCGCGAACACGATCCCGCCGACCCGCCCGCGTCGGGCGGGCGGCACTGCGGCAAGCAGAGAGGGCGGGCCGAGCACCATCAGCACCCCGCCCGTCAAGCCGGCGAATGCGCGCAGCGCGCCGAACACGATCAGCCCGGGCCGCAGCCCGCAGATCGCGAGCGACGCAGCGGTTGCCAGCATGGCACCGCGCATCAGGGCGGGCAGCGCGACCACGCGGCCGAGCGGACGAGCGATCATCGCGCCCACGAGATAGGCGATCAGGTTTGCCGCGCCGAGCCCGGCCGCCTCGCCCGGGGTGAACCAGCCCGCCGTGATCAGCGCCGGCAGCAGCGGCGTGTAGGCGAAGCGGCCGAGGCCGAGACCGACGAACAGCGCCGCAAGCCCGGCGAGCGCGGGGACGAGGACGGACGGGTGAGGATCAGGGATGCGGCTCATGGTGATCGGCCGAGTGTGCCACCTCGGCTTGACGGCACAATTCGCCGCTGCCAGGACTATAAGCAAGAAGGGAACGCCGCCGGGGAGTTCGGGCATGAGATCATCCGTGCCGTCCGCGCGTGCAGGCATGTCCCTCGGGAAGGACCAAGAAGCCCGTGCGCCCGCGCGCCGTGGTGACTGGAGCGCGTGATGGCAGGACTTGGCGTTGATCTGGTGGTGTCGGGCGGTCGCATCTGGTGCGGCCGCGACGCGGGCTTCGTCGAGGCGCTCGCGGTGGCAGGCGATTGCATCGTTGCCGCCGGCGCGCGCGATCGGATCGAACCACTCGCGGGTGTGGACACTCAGCGCATCGACCTCGCCGGCCGGCTCGCGATTCCGGCCTTCAATGAAGCGCATATGCACCTGCTGCCCTATGGGCTCGGCCTGTCACAGGTGAACCTGCGCGCCGAGGAGGTGCGCACGCTCGACGAGGTGCTGAGGCGTGTGGGCGCGGCGGCAAAGGCGGCGCCGAAAGGAACCTGGGTGCTCGGCCGCGGCTACGATCACGGCGCGCTCGATGTCGGGCGGCACCCGACGGCAGCGGAACTCGACCGCGTCGCCCCCGACAACCCGGTCGCGATCCGGCGCACCTGCGGACACATGATGGTGGCGAACGCCGCGGCGATGCGGCTCGCCGGGGTGGGGCACAACACGCCGAACCCCGAAGGCGGGGTGATCGAGCGCAAGGGCGGCGCGCTGACGGGCCTGTTCCAGGAGCGCGCGATGCGGCTGATCCTCGATCACGTGCCGCTGCCCGACCAGGCACGCATGGTCGAGGGCATCCGCGCCGCCTGCGATGATCTGGCAAGCCGCGGCTTCGCCTCCGCCACCGACATGAATGTCGGCATGATCGCCGGCATGGCCGAGATCCCGGCCTATCGGCGCGCGCTCAGCGAGGGGGCGCTCTCTGTGCGCATGTGGCAGGTGCTCGCGGGCAATCCCGAGGGCATCGCGCAGACGGCGTGGACGCAGGGACTCCGGCCGATGGACGGCGACGAGAGGATGCGCTGGGGCGCGGTGAAAGTGTTCGCCGATGGGTCGGCCGGCGGGCTGACCGCCGCGTTCTTCGATCCGTATCTCGAGAGCGCGGGCGGCGGCACCGGCGTGTTCTGCTTCCCGAACGAGACCATGCATCACCTGCTCGGGCTCTATCACCGCCAGGGCTGGCAGCTCGACATCCACGCGATCGGCGATGCCGCGATCGAGCAGGTGCTGAGCGGGATGGAGGCGGCGGATACGCCCGAGCATCCTGTCGCCGGCCGACGCCACCGCATCGAGCATTGCGGCTTCCTGAACGCCGGCCAGCGGCGACGCATGAAGGCGCGCGGCATCCTGCCCGTCCCGCAGCCGGTGTTCATGTACGAGTTCGGCGACCTCTACGTGAAGAACCTGGGCCGCGAGCGGGCCGAGGCGGCCTATCCGATGCGTACCTGGGTGGAGGAGGGACACGAACCCTCGGCGAGTTCGGACGCCCCAGTCTCGACGGTCGATCCGTTCATCAACCTGTTCACGATGCTGACGCGCAAGACCAACAGGGGCACCGTGCTCGGTCCGGACGAGACGCTGACCATGGAGCAGGCGCTGCACGCCTATACCCATGCGGGCGCCTACAGCCAGTTCGCTGAGACCGCGCGCGGAACGATCGCACCGGGCATGCTCGCCGACATCGCGGCGATCTCGGCCGATCTGTTCGCGCTCGCGCCCGAGGACGTGCTGACAGCGCGCGCGGATCTGACGCTCCGCGGCGGTGCGGTGATCTTCGACCGCCACGGCGAGGTCGCCGCTGCGGCGGCCGAGTAGATCGCGGCGATGCTGCAGCACATCCTCCGCCGTCTGCTCACCGCCGTGCCGGTGATGTTCGGCGTGCTGCTGATCGGCTTCGTGCTGCTGCAAGTCGTGCCGACCGATCCGGCGACGGTGCGCGCGGGGCCGATGGCCACGCCGGACGTGATCGAAGCGATCCGCCGCGATCTCGGCCTCGACCGGCCGATCTGGGAGCAGTTCCTGCGCTATCTCTGGCGGCTTGCGCAGGGCGATCTCGGCGTCTCGATCATCAACAACGTCCCCGTCGCGCAGGAGCTCGGCGCGACCATCGGCCCGACACTCGAGCTGATGGTCGCCGCGCTCGTGTGGTCGATCCCGCTTGGCATCCTGCTCGGCACCGTCGCGGCCTATTGGCGCGGCAGCCTGTTCGACCGCGCGGTGATGGCCTTCGCTGTGGCCGGCGTGTCGATCCCGGTGTTCTTTGTCGGCCTCGTGCTGATCTGGTTCGTCGGCTTCAAGTGGCAGCTCTTGCCGTTCACCGGCCGCGGTGGGCCGATCTGGACGATCGACGGGCTCAAGGCGATCGCGCTGCCGGCGCTGACGCTCGGCGGCGTGTTCGTCGGCCCGATCGCGCGCATGACCCGCACGGCCGTGCTCGACGTGCTGTCCGCCGATCATGTGCGCACGGCACGCGCCAAGGGTCTCGCCGAGCGTCTCGTGGTGCTGCGCCATGCGCTGCGCAATGCGCTGATCCCGGTCGTCACCTTGATCGGGCTGCAGATCGGCTTCCTGCTCGGCGGCGCAGTCATCACCGAGACGATCTTCTCCTGGCCGGGCGTCGGGCGGCTCGCGGTCGGCGCGATCCTCTCCTCCGACTTCCCGATGGCGCAGGGCACCATCATCGTACTCTCGCTCGGGTTCATCGTGATCAACCTGATCGTCGATGTGCTCTACGCCGTGCTCGACCCGCGGGTGCGCGCGTCATGAGCACGGCCGCCGCCACCGACACGCCGATCCTCGTCCCGGCCTCGGACACGCCGCCTCCGCGCGCGGGTCTGCTGCGGCGCCTGTTCACCGAGCCGGGCGCGGCCATCGCCGCGGTCATGGCGATCACCTTCGTGCTCGCCGCGGTGTTCGCGCCGTGGCTCGCCGGTGCCGATCCCTACGAGACCAACCTGCGCGCCACGCTGCGCCCCCCCGGCGGCGAGTACTGGCTCGGCACGGACGTGCAGGGCCGCGACCTAGTGGTGCGATGCCTGTACGGGCTGCGCCTGACGCTGCTGATGGGCCTGGTCGCCGTGGCGGTCGGCGGCAGCATCGGCATCCTGATCGGCTTCCTCGCCGCCTTCTATCGTCGCGTCGATGGCCTCCTGATGCGGCTGATGGACATGCTGCTGTCGTTCCCCGCGATCCTGTTCGGGCTCGCGATCGCGGCAATCTTCGGCCCGGGCGTGTTCGCGATCGTGGTCGCGATGTCGATCGCCACCGTGCCGCTGATGGCGCGCATCGTCCGCGGCGCGGCCCTCGTGGTGATGAAGCAGGACTACATCGATGCCGCGCGCGCGGTCGGGATGAGCGACGCGCGGCTGATCTGGCGCCATGTCGCGCCGAACTGCCTGAGCCCGATCTTCGTGTTCGCGACCCTCCGGTTCGGCCAGGTGATCCTGCTCGGCTCCGGGCTGTCGTTCCTCGGCCTCGGCGCGCAGCCGCCGACGGCAGAGCTCGGCGCGATGGCCTCCGAGGGACGCAACTTCCTGTTCTTCGCACCGCACATCTCAGTGGTGCCGAGCGTCCTGATCTTCCTCGTGGTGCTGGCGTTCAACGTGCTCGGCGATGCCCTGCGCGACGCGCTGGACCCGAGGCTGCGCATCTGAACAACGTCGGAAGGGAGACGAGCATGCGACGAACGATGAGAGGACTTCTGATCGCGGCGGCCGGCGCGATCACGCTGGTCGCAACCGGCGAGGCGTTCGCCCAGGCAACACCGCGCAACACGCTGGTGGTGCTGCGTGAGATCGACGCCGACCGCTACGATCCGCACAAGGTGACCGCCTTCGCCGCCGGCGAGGTCATCTACATGATGACCGACACGCTGGTGTCGATGGACTGGGACCAGACCACCGTGAAGCCGGGGCTGGCCAAGTCCTGGACCGTCAGTGAGGACGGCAAGCTTTACACCTTCACGCTGCGCGATGACGTGACGTTCTGCGACGGGCGCCGGATGACCGCGCATGACGTCGTCTACTCGCTGAACCGCTGGATCGATCCGGCCACGCGCAGCCCGGTGCGCTGGCGCGCCGGCCCGGTGAAGGAGATTCGCGCCAAGGACGACGTCACGGTCGAGTACGAACTGAACGAGCCCTTCGCGGAGCTGCTGTTCCAGCTCACCCTCTACTTCGCCGGCATCATCGACAAGAACACGGTCGAGCGGCTCGGCGAGAATTTCGGCGCGCAGGGCTTCAACGGCACCGGGCCGTATTGCTGGGTGTCCTGGACACCGCGCCAGGACCTCGTGCTGCAGAAGCACCCGACCTACACCTGGGGTCCGCCGATCTACGAGAACCCGAGCCCGCAGATCGAGCGAGTGATCTGGCGCGTGATCCCCGATCCGAACACGCGCATGGCGGCGATGCAGACCGGCCAGGGCGACGCCACGCAGCACATCCCGACGTTTGCGCTCGAGGCGCTGAGGCGCGTGCCGGGGATGACAGTGCAGCAGCAGCCAAACTACTTCGTCGACTTCTTTCTCGGCTTCAAGGTCGACAAGCCCGTGGTCAGCGACCCAGTGATCCGCCGCGCGATCAACCTCGCGGTCGATCGCGACGCGTTGGTGCAGGCGACCTTCTTCGGCGCCGCCGACCCGATGAAGAGCCTGATCCATCCTGCCGCGCCCGGCTTCGATCCCGAGGCGAAGGCACGTCACCCCGGCCATGATCCGGCCGAGGCGCGCCGGATCCTGGACGAGGCCGGCTGGCGCCCGGGGCCGGACGGCATCCGGGTAAAGGACGGGCAGCGCGCCTCGTTCCTCACCTACAGCATCTCGACCCAGATCAACCGCCAGATCACCGAGTCGATGCAGGCCGACCTGCGCCGGATCGGTATCGAGATGCGCATCCAGATGTTCGACGCGACGGTCGCCTGGGGGCGGCTCGCGACGCAGGAGTTCGACGCGTTCACCATGTCCTACCCCTACGTCTCGGCCACGGACGCGCTGAACCTCTACTTCCGCAGCGAGGCCGCACCCTCGCCGAACCGCATGAACTGGAAGAACGAGCAGACCGATGCCTGGCTGCGCGAGGCACGCTCGGCGCTTGATGCGGCGACGCGCCAGCAGGCGGTGGCGAACATCCAGCGTCAGCTCACCGAGGCGTCGGTGTGGTTCCCGGTCGCGCACTCGCAGCTCTGGCTGGCGACTGGCCCGCGCGTCGCGGGCGCGCGTCCGCATGGCGTGTACAGCGCAGCCCTCTACAAGGGGCTCGACATCCGGCTGACGCGCTGAGCCGCTGACAGGAGACCGGCATGACCCAGGACCTTGCCACCGAGACGACGACGCTGATCAAGAGCGCCTCCTTCGCGGTCGCGTGGGACGCCTCCGAGCAGCGCCACGTCTACATGCCCGACGCGGATGTCGCCTTCCGCGGCGGCGCGATCACCTTCGTCGGCCGCGGCTATGACGGCGCAGCCGACCGGGTGATCGATGGCAAGGGCCTGATGGTCATGCCGGGCCTCGTCAACATCCACTGCCATCCCTCGTCCGAACCGATGAACAAGGGGCTGACGGACGAGGTCGGCACGCCGGGTCTCTACAACTCCTCGCTCTACGAATACCTGCCGATCTTCCGCGGCGATCCCACCGGCGTGCAGGCCTGCGTGCGCGTCGCGTTGGCCGAGCTCCTGCTGTCCGGGGTCACCACCGTCGCCGATCTCTCCATGGCGCATCCGGGCTGGCTCGACCTGCTCGGCGAGAGCGGCATGCGCGTCTGCATCGCGCCGATGTTCCGCTCGGCGCGCTGGTTCACCAGGAACGGCCACGTCGTCGAGTACGAGTGGGACGAGGCCGCGGGCGTCAAGGCGATGGAGGAGGCGTTCGGCCTGATCGAGCGCGCCCAGCAGCATCCCTCGGGCCGGCTGTTCGGCATGGCGGTGCCGGCGCAGATCGACACCTGCACGCCCGAACTGCTGCGCGACAGCTTCGCCGAGGCGAAGAAGCGCGGCATCTCCTGGCAGATCCACGCCGCGCAGAGCGTGGTGGAGTTCCACGAGATCACGCGCCGGCATGGGCTGACGCCGATCCAGTGGCTGGGTCATCTCGGCACCTTGTCGGACCGCACCATCATCGGCCACGGCATCTTCCTCGACGACCACCCGCGCACGCGCTGGTCGACCGAGCGCGACCTCGACCTGATGGCCGAGACCGGCACGACCGTGGCGCACTGTCCGACCGTGTTCGCACGGCGCGGCATCATGCTGCGCGACTTTGGCCGCTATCGCCGCCGCGGCGTGCGGCTCGGCCTCGGCACCGACACCTATCCGCACAACATGCTCGACGAGATGCGGCTCGCCGCCTATGCGGCACGCATGATGGCCGAGACGCCGCGCACGCTGACCAGCGAGGAGCTGTTCGAGGCGGCGACGGTCGGCGGGGCGGCCGCACTCGGGCGTGACGATATCGGCCGCCTCGCCCCTGGTGCGCGCGCCGACATGGTGCTGGTGGACGTGACGCATCCGGGGATGCGTCCGGCGCGCGATCCCGTCCGCAGCCTGATCTACGCTGCCGCCGACCGGGCGATCCGCAGCGTGATCGTGGACGGCGCCGAGGTGGTGCGCGACGGGCAGTGCCTAACGATCGACTACCCTGCCGCCGCCGAGGCGCTACACGAGGCGCAACAGCGCATGATCGCCAAGGTGCCCGAGCGCGACTGGGCGCACCGTCCGGTCGAGAAGATCAGCCCGCCGACCTTCCGGTATGTCTGAGCCACCGCTCCTCGACATCCGCGACGTCCGCACCGTGTTCCGCACCTCCGCCGGCGAGGTGCCGGCGGTGGACGGTGTGTCGCTCTCGGTGGCACCGGGCCGCACGCTCGGCATCGTCGGCGAGTCGGGCTGCGGCAAGAGCGTACTGTCGCTCTCGGTGATGCGTCTCGTGCCGCGGCCCGGACGGGTCGCCGCCGGCCAGGTGCTGTTCGAGGGACGGGATCTGCTCACCCTGCCCGGTTCGGAGATGCGCAGGGTGCGCGGCGGCGCGATCGGCATGATCTTCCAGGAGCCGATGACCAGCCTCAATCCGGTGCATCCCGTGGGTCGGCAGATCGAGGAGGCGGTGCTCGCGCATCGGAACGTCTCGCGCTCGGACGCGCGCGGCATCGCGATCGAGGCGCTGCGTCGCGTGCGCATCCCGGCCCCCGAACGCCGCGTCGAGGAGTATCCGCACCAGCTCTCGGGTGGGATGCGCCAGCGCGTCATGATCGCGATGGCGCTCGCCTGCCAGCCCAAGCTGCTGATCGCCGACGAGCCGACCACCGCGCTCGACGTGACGATCCAGGCGCAGATTCTCGACCTGCTGCGCGCGCTCCAGGCCGAGACCGGCATGGCGATCGTGCTGATCACGCATGATCTCGGCGTGGTCGCCGAGATGGCCGACGAGGTGGCGGTGATGTATGCCGGCAAGGTGGTGGAACGCGGTCCGGCCGCCGCCGTGTTCGGCGACGCCCAGCACCCCTACACGCTCGGCCTGTTCGGTTCGATCCCGCGCCTCGACGACGAGTCCGACCGGTTGCTCGCGATCGAGGGCACGGTGCCGCCGCCGTTCAACCTGCCGCAAGGCTGCCGCTTCAACCCGCGCTGTGCGTTCGCCGATGCGCGCTGCCGCGAGACCCTGCCGCCGCTTGCGCCCGTGGGTCCGAACCACATCGCCGCCTGCCTGCGCGCGCCCGTCGAGGCGATCGCGGCATGAGCGAACCGTTGCTGTCCGTCCGCGACCTGACCAAGCATTTCCCGGTCGAGCGCGGCATCGTGTTCACCAGGCGTGTCGGCACGGTGCGCGCGGTCGATGGCGTGAGCTTCGATCTGGCCGAGGGCGAGACGCTGGCGCTGGTGGGCGAATCGGGCTGCGGCAAGAGCACGACCGCGCGGCTGGTGCTGCGGCTGCTCGACCCGACTTCGGGCACGATCCGTTTCGCCGGCGAGGACATCGCCGCGCGGCCGCACGCGACGCTGAAGCCGATCCGCCGTCAGATCCAGCCGGTGTTCCAGGACCCCTACGCGTCGCTCAATCCGCGCATGCCGGTCGGGCGTATCCTCGAGGAGCCGATGGAGGTGCACGACATCGGCGACGCGGCCTCGCGCCGCGCCCGCGTGCACGAGCTTCTGCGGCTCGTCGGCCTCGCGCCCTACCACGCCGAGCGTTTCCCGCACGAGTTCTCAGGCGGGCAGCGCCAGCGCGTCGGCATCGCGCGCGCGCTCGCCGTGAGCCCAAAGCTCATGGTGCTGGACGAGCCGGTCTCGGCGCTCGACGTGTCGATCCAGGCGCAGGTGGTGAACCTGCTGAAGGACCTTCAGAACCGGCTCGGCCTCTCCTACCTGTTCATCGCGCACGACCTCGCCGTGGTGCGCCATGTCTCGGACCGGATCGCGGTGATGTATCTCGGCGAGATCGTCGAGACGGCGGCCAAGCGCGACCTCTACCGCACACCGCGGCACCCCTATTCGCAGGCGCTGTTGGGTGCGATCCCGGTACCCGATCCGAGCCGGAAACGATCGCAGGCGATCCTCGCCGGCGATGTGCCGAGTCCGATGAACCCGCCCCCCGGCTGCCGCTTCCACACCCGCTGCCTGCACGCGGTCGCGCGATGCCGCGAGGAGCGGCCGGAGCTGCGCGAGTTGGCACCCGGTCATCGTGTCGCCTGCCATCTCGCCGAGAGCATCTCGACGCCGGTGATCCCCTCGCTCGCGCCGCATCCGCCGTCCGAGGCGGTGGCGAAGCGGCTCGCGGCCTATGCGGCGCGACGGGCGCGCGCTGCATAAGGCATTACGGTAAGCGTACGAATAGAGGCGCGGGCGCGACCCTCACCCTGACCCTCTCCCGCGCGGCGGGAGAGGGAACCCGATGGCGCCGCTGCGTCCCCTCTCCCTCCGGGAGAGGGACAGGGTGAGGGACCCCGATGCCTGCTCCAACAGGACAATCAATGACCTGACTCCGACTCACGTCGCGCTAGACATCGACCGCCTCAACTTCCACCTTGCGCGCGTTCTCCTGGATGAAGGCGAAGCGCAGCTCGGGCTTGCGGCCCATCAGCGCCTCGACGATGTCCTGCGTGCGCGCGTACTGCTCCGGCGGCGTCATCACGCGGAGCAGCGTCCGCTTGCGCGGGTCCATGGTCGTCTCGCGCAGCACGGCGGGCGGCATCTCGCCAAGCCCCTTGAAGCGGCTGATCTCGACCTTCGTTCCTGCCTTGAATTCCTTGCGCGCCCGTTCCAGGTCGGCATCGTCCTTGGCGTAGACTGTCCTGCCCGCGCCGACCAGGCGATAGAGCGGCGGCTGGGCGAGGAAGATCCGCCCACGGCGCACGAGTTCGGGCAGCTCGCGATAGAAGAAGGTCATCAGCAGCGAGGCGATATGCGCGCCGTCCACGTCCGCATCCGTCATGATGATGACGCGGCCGTAGCGCAGCGCGTCGGGTCGTGCATGTGCGCCCGAGCCGCAGCCCAGCGCCTCGACGAGATCCTTCAGCTCCTGGTTCGCCTTCAGCTTGTCGGAAGACGCCGAGGCGACGTTGAGGATCTTGCCACGCAGCGGCAGCACGGCCTGGGTCTCGCGGTCGCGCGCCTGCTTGGCCGAACCGCCGGCGCTGTCGCCCTCGACGATGAAGATCTCCGTGCCCTCGCGCTCCTCGCGCGAACAGTCGGCGAGCTTGCCGGGCAGGCGCAGCTTGCGCGTCGCGGTCTTGCGCGCCGCGGTCGCGTTCTCCTTGCGCGCGAGCCGCTCCTCGGCGCGCGAGAGGGCGAGGGCCAGCAGATTCGCCGCCTCCTCGGGGTCCGCGGTCAGCCAGTGATCGAAGCGGTCGCGCACCGCCGCCTCGACCCAGCGCGCGGCCTCGGTTGTGGTGAGCTTCTCCTTCGTCTGGCCCTGGAACTGCGGCTCGCGGATGAAGGCCGAGAGCATCGCCGCGGCCGGGCCCATCACGTCCTCGGCGGTGATCTGCGCCGCCCGGCGGGTGTTCGTCATCTCGCCATAGGCGCGCAGGCCCTTCACCAGGGCAGCCCGGAACCCCTGCTCATGTGTTCCGCCGAGCGGAGTCGGCACCGTGTTGCAGTAGGTGCTGAGGAACGGCTCGCCGGCGAGCAGCCAGGTCACCGCCCATTCCACGCGCCCGCCGCCCTCCATCGGCGCCTCGCCGGCGAAGGGCCGGGGGGTGAGGATCTCGGCCCCTTCCGTGGCACTCGCGAGAAAGTCGGCGAGCCCGCCCGGGAAGTGCAGCACCGCCTCGGCCGGCGTGGCGTCGTCGCCCTTGAGCAACGCGGCGTCGCAGCGCCAGCGGATCTCGACGCCGCGGAAGAGATAGGCCTTGCTGCGGCACATGCGGAACAGGCGTGCGGGCTTGAATGCGGCCGCGCCGAAGATCTGCGGATCGGGGCGGAAGCGGATGGTCGTGCCGCGGCGGTTGTTCACCGGCCCCGCGTTCCGGAGCTTCCCCAGCGGACGGCCGCGCGCGAAGGCCATCGTGAACAGGGTGCGGTCGCGCGCGACCTCGACCTCCAGCCGTTCCGAGAGCGCGTTGACCACCGAGGCGCCGACGCCGTGCAGCCCGCCCGAGGTCGCATAGACCTTGCCGCCGAACTTGCCGCCCGAATGCAGCGTGGTGAGGATCACCTCGAGCGCCGAGCGATCCTTGAACTTCGGGTGCGGATCGACCGGGACGCCGCGCCCGTTGTCGCGCACGCTCACCCAGTTGTCGCGCTCCAGCGTGACGTCGATGAAGGTCGCGTGCCCGGCGACCGCCTCGTCCATCGCGTTGTCGAGGATCTCGGCCACGAGGTGGTGCAGCGCGTTCTCGTCGGTGCCGCCGACATACATGCCGGGGCGGCGCCGGACGGGCTCCAGCCCCTCCAGCACCTCGATGTCCTTGGCGGTGTAGGCGGCCTCGGCGCGCGCGCCGCGGCTGAACAGGTCGTTCATGCTGTGTTCCTATGCGCGGCAGGGACAGTAGGCGATCGGCCTTCCACACCACAAGCGGTTGTGCGAGGAAGCGCGGGTGGACGCGGCGCTGACCCTCCTCAGCATCAACCTGCTGCAGCCGATGGTGCTGGCCTTCGGCCTCGGCTTCGCCGCGCAGCTGATGCGCAGCGATCTCCGCCTGCCCGACCCGGTACACCAGGGGCTGACGATCTACCTGCTGCTGGCGATCGGGCTCAAGGGAGGGGTCGCGCTCTCCGTCGCGACCCCCTCCGAGGTCGCGGCGCCGATGCTTGGCTCCGTCGTGCTCGGCGCGGCGATCCCGCTCTGGTGCTACCCGGTGTTGCGCCGTCTGGGGCGCTTCGGCGCGGAGGATGCCGGCGCGATCGCGGCGCATTACGGCTCGGTCTCGGCGGTGACCTTCGTCGCCGGGCTCGCCTGGCTCGCGGCCGCCGAGGTGCCGGTGGAGGGCTATCTGCCGGCGCTGCTCGCGGTGATGGAGGCGCCCGGAATCGCGGTGGCGATCCTGCTCGCGCGCCGCGGCGAGGGTGCGCTCGCCGCGATCGCGCACGAGGTGCTCGCCGGCAAGTCGATCGTGCTGCTGCTCGGCGGGCTGATCGTCGGGGCGCTGGCGGGCGAGCGCGGCTACGCGCCGGTGGCACCGTTCTTCGCCACCGGGTTCCCCGGCGCGTTGACGCTGTTCCTGCTCGACATGGGCGTGATGGCGGCACGGCGCGCGCGCGACGTGCTGCGCGTGGGCCCGTTCCTGCTCGCCTTCGCGATCGCGGCACCGTTGGTCAACGGCGCGCTCGGCGCGGCGCTGGGAGGCGCGGTCGGGCTCTCGCCCGGCGGAGCGACCATGCTGGCGGTGCTCGCGGCCTCGGCCTCGTACATCGCCGCGCCGGCCGCCGTGCGCCTCGCGCTGCCGGATGCCAATCCCGGCTACGCGCTGACCGCCGCGCTGACGATCACCTTTCCCTTCAACCTGACGATCGGCCTGCCGCTCTACGCGGCGATGGCGGGAACCGGATGAGATGGCGAGCACGCTGAAGCTCATCACCATCGTCGCCGAGGCGGAGATCGGCGAGCATCTGCTGCGCGATCTCGCGACCCTGGGGGTGCGCGGCTGGAGCGTTGTCCCTGGCGAGGGGCGCTGGCAGCGCGCATTGGACGTCGAAGGCCCGACGGACTTCGACGGCCCGACCGTGCGCATCGAGACGGTCGCAAACGCGGAACGGGCGGCGGCGGTGATGGCCCGCCTCGCCGCGCACTGGTTCCCGCGCTACGCCGTGTTTGCCTGGGTGTCGGACGCGACCGTGCTGCGCCCGGGGAAATACGCCTGACCCCCTCACCCCTTCTGCAGGTGCGCCTCGAGGAACCAGAGATTCTTGTCGAGCTGGCGCGACAGCGCGGTGAGGATGTCGGCGGCATCCGCATCGCCGGCCTCGTCGGTCTCGTCGATGCCCTTACGCACCGACTTTGCCAGCGCGGCGGTGCGCTCGGCCAGCGCCTCGACCATCTTCATCCCGTCGAACAGGTCGCCCGGGAAGGGATCGAGGGAGGTCGCCTTCTCGACCGCCTGCACGCTGCCCATCGCCGTGCCGCCGAGCGCGGTGATCCGCTCGGCCATGTCGTCCACATGCGCGTCGTAGCTGTCGACCATCTCGTCGAACAACTCGTGCAGCGCGATGAAGTTCGGCCCCTTGACGTTCCAATGCGCGTGCTTCAACGCGAGCTGCAGATCGATCAGGTCGGCGACGCGCGCGTTCAGCAGCGCGGACACGCTCTTGCGCGCGTTCGCCGCGAGATCGTTGCGGGTCTTGTGCATGCTTCGTTCTCCAGTCAGTGCAAAGGCAAGGCTGCGCCCGGACATCCGAACGCGTCAACCGTCCCGCGGCTCCGCCTCGTCGTCAGCCCGGAATGAACACCTCGTGCACGGCCGACTGCACGCTGCCGCCAAGGATCGGCCCGCCGCCGGCGACGTAGATGCGCCCGTCGATCGCCGCCGCACCAAGTCCGTGCCGCGGCGTCAGCATCGGCGCGTGGTGCTGCCAGGTGTCGGTCGCCGGGTCGTAGCTCTCCATCTGGCCGAACACGTTGCCCAGGGCGCCCTGCGGCGTGATGACCCCGCCTTCGCCGCCGAAGATGTAGATGCGCCCGTTCACCACCCCGGCCCCCTGGCCCGAGCGCGCGGTCGGCAGGGGCGCGCGCAGGCTCCAGCGATCGGTCGCCGGATCGTAGACATGGTGCAGATAGGTGTTGTTGCCGAAATCGTTGAACCGCCCGCCGATGACGTGAATGAGGTTGCCGACCACGACCGTGCCGGTGTGGTCGCGCGCGCCGGGCAGCGGACGGCGGGACTCCCAGCGGTCGGTCGCCGGATCATAGACCTCGTGCCAGCCGACCGAGGCGCGGTCTGCGCCTTCGCCGGCGCCGCCGATGTGGTGGATCCTGCCCTGGAGTTCGACCGCGGCTCCCGCGCCGCGCGGCCGCGGCAGCGAGGCGATGGTCCGCCAGCGATCGGCCGCGCCTTCGTAGACGAATCCGTCGCTGTGCGGCGTGCGGTTCTGTTCGAGGAACCCGCCGAGTGCGTAGATCGTCTCGCCCGCCGTGACCACCGCGATGTGGTTGGCGCCGCGTGGCACTGGTGCACGCGCCTCCCAGCGGTCACCGCCCGGGTCGTAGGCGTGGTGGTAGTTCCGATCGACCCGCTGATTGCCGTAGCCGCCGATGATGTGCAGCCGTCCGGCCATCGCGACTCCCCAGGCCATCTCGCTGCGTGGCACGGGCAGCGGCGCGCGCGCCTCCCATCGCCCTGGCGGGCCGGCCGGTGCCGGGCTGTCGGTCACCCATTGCTCGGCGGTGATCGGCGGCAGCGGGATCGCGCCCGGGGTGCGCAGCGAGTGGAACATGTCGTGGTGGTGCGCGTGCCCGCTCTGTGCCTGGGCACGAGTGATCGCCGGCGCGGCCAGCGCCGAGAACAGAACGGTCCGGCGGGCGATCGTCATGGCGGGTCCTCCCTGGTTGCGCGTTCAGCCTGCGACGGCGGTGGGCGCGAGGAAAGCCGTGCATGCGCTCACATCCGCGCGCGTCAGGCCGTGGCCTGACGGGACGGCGGTCGACTGCACGGCGGCACCGGCGCTGCGCAGCAGGGAGGCGAGCCGCTCTCCCTCCGCCGGCGGGGCGATCGGATCGGCGACGCCGGAAGCGATCAGCACGCGCCTTCCCGCGAGGTCGGGAAGCACCGACGGGACGAGCGGCACCATCGGCCGCAGCAGCACGGCCGCGTCCAGCACGCGCGGATGCAGCAGCATCAGCGCGGCCGCCATGTTGGCCCCGTTGGAGAACCCGAGTGCCGCGCGCGGCAGCCCTGGCGCGTGCCGCGCGAACATCGCCTCCACGAACTCCGCGAGGTCGGCGGCGCGCGACACGAGATCCGCCTCGTCGAACACGCCCTCGGCGAGGCGGCGGAAGAAGCGCGGCGCACCGTTCTCGAGCACGCGGCCGCGCACGCCGATCAGCAGTGCATCGGGCGCGACCTCGCGGCCGAGCGGGACGAGGTCGTGCTCGTCCCCGCCGGTGCCGTGCAGCAGCAAGAGGGCGAGGCGTGGGGAGGGCGCCGGGGGCGCCGCCCCCACAACGGGCGGGGCGGTCAATGCGCGGGGCGCGCCGGGGGGACCCCCCGCCCGGTTGCCCCGCGAGCCCGGCGGGTGCGCCCCTAAAGCGGCGGCCCCC